>DAOLKI010000025.1:0-12710 GCA_035331665.1 Rhodocyclaceae bacterium | reverse complement strand
TCTGGCGGAAGGGGTGGGATTCGAACCCACGTGCCCGCTTTCGCGAACCATCCGATTTCGAGTCGGCGCCGTTATGACCGCTTCGGTACCCTTCCGGAGGCGCGGATTCTATCACCGTCGTTCGGGTGGGGCCACCCGACCGACGGACGCCCTGGTCAGGCCGGCCGCAATGTGTCCAGCCCCCCCAGGTAGGGTCGCAGCGCGAGGGGGACCGTCACGCTGCCGTCCGCGTTCTGGAAATTCTCCAGGATCGCGACCAGCGTGCGGCCCACGGCCAGGCCGGAGCCGTTCAGGGTGTGCACGGCTTCGGTCTTGTTCTTCTCGTTGCGGAAACGCGCCTGCATGCGCCGGGCCTGGAAGGCTTCGAAATTGGAGCAGGACGAAATCTCGCGGTAGGTATTCTGGGCCGGCAGCCAGACCTCCAGATCATAGGTCTTGGCCGCCGAGAACCCCATGTCGCCGGTGCACAGCGCCACCTTCCGATAGGGGAGTTCGAGGCGTTGCAGGATTCCTTCCGCGTGACCGGTCAGTTCCTCCAATGCCTGCCAGGAATCCTCGGGACGGACGATCTGGACCAGTTCCACCTTGTCGAACTGGTGTTGCCGGATCATGCCCCGGGTGTCCTTGCCGTAGCTGCCCGCTTCGGACCGGAAACAGGGCGTATGGCAGGCGAACTTGAGAGGTAACGCGGCAGCGTCCAGAATCTCGCCGCGGACCATGTTCGTTACCGGCACCTCGGCGGTGGGGATCAGGTAGAGCTTCGTCCCGTCGGCGCGCGGCACCTGGAAGAGATCTTCCTCGAACTTTGGCAACTGTCCGGTGCCGAACATGCTGTCCGGATTGACGAGATAGGGGGCATATACCTCCGTATAGCCATTCGCGGCGGTATGCACGTCCAGCATGAACTGGGCGAGCGCCCGGTGGAGTCTCGCCATTGAACCCTTCAACAGCGTGAACCGGGACCCCGAGATCTTGGTCGCCGTCTCGAAGTCGAGCCCCAGGGCGGCCCCCACGTCCACATGGTCGCGCACCGGGAAATCGAAGCTGCGCGGGGTTCCCCAACGCAGTACTTCCAGGTTTGCCGTCGCGTCGCGGCCCACGGGGACGCTTTCGTGCGGCAGGTTGGGGATGGTGGCGACGACACCCTCCACCTCCGCGAGCAAGGCAGGCAGGCGGGCCTCCGCCACCTCCAGTTCGGCCTTGAGGGCCGCCACCTGCGCCATCACGGCCGAGGCATCCTCGCCCTTCCCCTTCATCACGCCGATCTGCTTGGACAGGCTGTTGCGCCGGGCCTGCAGGTCCTGGGTGCGGGTCTGCAACGACTTTCGTTCGGCCTCCAGGGCCTCGAATGCCGAGGTGTCCAGGGCGATGCCGCGCGTGGCGAGCCGTTCGGCCACGAAGGCGATGTTGCTGCGAATGAGTTGGATGTCCAGCATGGTGAATGCCTTTGGTGAGTGTCTGCGATGCGTGCGAAGCGGACGGTCCTCAGCTCTTCCGGGACTTGCGGTCCAGTTCGCGCAGGTGGGCCAGTTTCTCGGCGATCCGCTGCTCCAGTCCGCGCGGCACCGGCCGGTACCAGCGTTGGACAGGCATGCCGTCGGGAAAGTAGTGCTCGCCCGCCGCGTAAGCCTCGGGCTCGTCGTGGGCATAGCGGTAATCGCGACCGAAACCCATTTCCTTCATGAGTTTCGTCGGCGCGTTGCGAAGGTGTTCCGGCACGGGCCGGGACGCATCCCTGGCGACGAAGGCGCGCGCCGCATTATAGGCGAGGTAGGCGGCGTTCGATTTCGGCGCCACGGCCATGTAGAGTGCCGCGTTGGCGAGCGCAAGTTCGCCTTCCGGGCTGCCCAGGCGTTCGTAGGTGGCGCAGGCGTTCAACGCCACGTCGAGCGCGCGCGGATCGGCCAGGCCGACGTCCTCGATGGCCATGCGGACCAGGCGACGGCCCATGTAAAGAGGGTCGGCGCCGCCGTCGAGCATCCGCACGAGCCAGTACAGGGACGCATCCGGATCGGAGCCCCGGACCGACTTGTGCAGGGCTGAAATCTGATCGTAGAACGCGTCGCCCCCCTTGTCGAAGCGGCGCAGGTCGCTGGCCAGCGTCGATTCGAGGAAGGCGGCGTCCACGGTCGTCGCTCCGGCGGCGCCCGCCGCGGTTTTCAGGGTCTCGAGGACGTTGAGCAGCCGGCGGGCGTCGCCGTCCGCGTACCCGAGCACGCGTTCCCGGGCCTCCGCGTCGAAGGCCAGGTCAGGAAAGACGGCTCGACGCGCCCTTTCCAGGAGTTCCCCCAATTCTTCCGCCGTCAGGCTTTTCAGAACATAGACGGCCGCCCGGGAGAGCAGGGCGGAATTGACCTCGAACGAGGGGTTCTCCGTCGTGGCGCCGATGAAGGTGACGGTGCCGCGCTCGACATAGGGCAGGAAGGCGTCCTGTTGGGCCTTGTTGAAACGGTGCACCTCGTCCACGAACAGGATGGTCCGCCGGCTCCGCTGGGCAAGGATCAGTTCCGCCTGCTCCACTGCCGCCCGGATGTCCTTGACGCCTGAGAATACGGCCGACAACGCGATGAATTCGGCGTCGAAGGCGTCCGCCATCAACCGGGCCAGCGTGGTCTTCCCCACTCCGGGCGGCCCCCACAGGATCATCGAATGGGGGGTCCCCGATTGGAAGGCCAGGCGCAGGGGTTTTCCCGGTCCCAGGAGATGGGTCTGGCCCACGACCTCGTCCAACGCTTTCGGACGCAGCAATTCGGCCAGCGGCGCATGGGAAGGCAGGGGCGGCGCGAAGAGGTCGCTCACGGTTTTCGCGCTGCCGTCTACGCAGACCGGATGCCGGGGCACATCCCTATTCGCCGACCACGTCCGCCCCCTTGGGCGGCGTGAAACGGAACAGGGCCGGGGGCAGGGGCGGGTTGCGCTCGATGGCGGCAAAGACCAGCACCGTCGTCTGCCCGAAGTTATCCAGGATCTCCATGACCTGCAGGGCCTCGCCCCTGAAGCCGAGGCGCAGCCGCTCGAAACTCGTTTCCGGCGCCTTGGGTCGCGCTTCGGCCCATTCCATACCATCCCGCGATTCCACCTCGATGATCGTGAAATGCCTTTCCAGATCGCCCTCGCCGGCGAGGAATGCGGCCGGGCTGTCGCCCAGGGCCTTGCCGATCCTCTTCACCGTCACCTGGTTCAGGTCCTTGTCCCAGATCCAGAGTTTTTCCCCGTCCCCGACGAGAACCTGCTGGTAGGGCTGGTCGTAGACCCAGCGGAACTTGCCGGGCCGGACGAACATCATGGTTCCGGAGGCCTGTTGGGGTTTCTTTCCGCTCTTGGTGAAGACGGTCTGCGTGAAGGCGCCGCGGGCGGCCCGGGTGCCATCGACGAAGGCTTTCAGGCGTTCGACGGCCCCCGCTCGGGCAATTTCCGGGAGGACGAGGGCGGCCAACAGGAGGCCCAGGGGAACGATGCGCATCGAAGGGTAAATCCGGCGAAAGGGCGATTATCGCCGATTCGCCGAGCCGGCTTATTGGGCGGGTTCCGGCGCCAGGACCTCCCGCCCCCCCGCCGCATTCATTGCCGAGACCAAGCCCGCCTTCTCCATGGCCTCGATCATTCGGGCGGCCCGGTTGTAGCCGATGCGCAGATGTCGCTGGACGAGGGAAATGGAGGGACGGCGCGTTTTCAGCACGACTTCCACTGCCTGGTCGTACATCGGGTCGGACTCGGCATCCGCCAGGTCGTCGCCCCCACCTTCTCCACCTTCGGCGGCCGGCGCGTCGAGCACCCCCGTCACGTACTCCGGCGGCCCGACCTTCTTCAGGTGCTCGACGACGCGGTGCACCTCGTCGTCCGAGACGAAGGCCCCGTGGATGCGGGTGGGCAGGCCCGTGCCGGGGGCGAGATAGAGCATGTCGCCCTGGCCGAGGAGGGCCTCGGCCCCCATCTGGTCCAGAATGGTCCGGGAATCGATCTTCGATGACACCTGGAAGGAGATGCGGGTCGGGATATTGGCCTTGATGAGGCCCG
The DNA here is from genome assembly GCA_035331665.1 of Rhodocyclaceae bacterium. Lineage (GTDB taxonomy): Bacteria > Pseudomonadota > Gammaproteobacteria > Burkholderiales > Rhodocyclaceae > JAEUNJ01. The sequence continues at coordinate 8,693 of DAOLKI010000025.1, read as the reverse complement.
TGATCACGTCCACGCTCGGCCGCTGGGTGGCGAGGATCAGGTGGATGCCCGAGGCGCGGGCCTTCTGGGCGAGGCGGGCGATCAGCTCCTCCACCTTCTTCCCGACCACCATCATCAGGTCGGCCAGTTCGTCGATGACCACGACGATGTAGGGCATGGCCTGCACCGGTTCGGGGTTTTCCGGCGTCACCGACAGGGGGTTGGGCAGGAGGTTGCCGGCCTTTTCCGCCTCACGCACCCGCGCATTCAGGCCCGAGATGTTACGCACGCCGAGCGCCGACATGAGCTGGTAGCGGCGCTCCATTTCGCCGACACACCAATGCAGGGCATTGGCCGCCCGATTCATATCCGTGACCACCGGAGCCAGCAGGTGGGGTATTCCCTGATAGACGGAGAGCTCCAGCATCTTCGGATCCACCAGGATCAGCCTCACGTCTTTCGGTTCCGACTTGTAAAGCAAAGACAGGATCATGGCATTGATGCCGACCGACTTGCCGGAACCCGTCGTCCCCGCCACCAGCAGGTGCGGCATCTTGGCCAGATCCACGGCCGCCGGGGTGCCGGAGATATCCTTGCCCAGCCCCATCGCGAGCGGCGCATGCATGTCGTGGTAGGCCCGGGCCCCGAGGATCTCCGACAAGCGCACCGTCTGGCGACGCGGGTTCGGCAGTTCCAGTGCCATGCAGGACTTGCCGGGAATGGTCTCCACCACCCGGATACTGATCAGGGACAGCGCCCGGGCCAGGTCCTTGGCCAAGCCCACGATCTGGCTGCCCTTGACCCCCGTGGCGGGTTCGATTTCGTAGCGCGTGACGACGGGACCCGGATGGGCCGAGACCACCTTCACCTCGACGTTGAAGTCGGCCAGTTTGCGTTCGATCAGCCGGGAGGTGAACTCCAGGGTTTCCGCGTCCGGCAACTCGGCGGCGTCGTGGCGCGGTTCGTCGAGGAGGTGCAGCGGCGGCAGGGCGCCGCCCGGCGCGTCGAAGAACAGCGGAGCCTGCCGCTCCTTGTCCATCCGTGCCTCCGCCTTCGGCGCCTTGGGCACTTCCATTACCAGCGGCTCGATTTTTACCGGCGGCGGCGGGTTGTCTTCGACCTTTCTGCGCTCCACCTCCACCGCAGCTTCCCGCTCGCCGGCGATCCGCCGGCCGTATCGCCTGTCCTGCCAGGTTTGCCAGAGGACGAGGGCCCCCAGGCAGGCCCGTTCGATCGCCGATCCGACGGCTTCGGCAAAACGCAGCCACGAGAGCCCGGTGAACAGGGAAAACCCGACGGCGAGGGCGGCGAGCAACACCAAGGTCCCGCCCGTGAAGCCCAGGTACAGGGCGCCGAGGCGCGCCATCTCATGGCCGACCATTCCTCCGGGCGCCAGGGGCATGGCCACCTTGAGGCTCCAGAAGCGCAGGGCCTCGAGGCCGGCGCTGGCGACCAACATCAGGAGAAAGCCCCCGCAGGCAATGAGGTAGGGGCGACGATCCACGGAAAGCCAGCCACCGAGGCGTCGATAGCCCCAGACGAGGGAGATGGCCAGGAAGGGGACCCACCACCACGCCGAGACTCCGAACAGGTACAGCAGGAGGTCGGCCAACCAGGCTCCGAAGCGCCCGCCCGGGTTGGCAATGCCTTCGGCCCGCGCCGCATGGGACCATCCGGCGTCGGACGGGTCGTATCCGCCCAGCACCAGCCCCAGATAGATGGCCGCCACGCCCAGCAGCAGCCAGCGGGCCTCGTTGAACAGCGCGACGAGCCGCTCGGGAAGCGGATTGTCGGTACGGGAGGACGACACGGGCACGGAGACGGCAGCCATGCCCGATTCTGTAACGCCCCGCGGCGGGACGGAATTGCAATCAGGGCCCGAACCCGGGCTCAGTTCGCGCTATTGGGTCTCGCCGATCTCGTCGGAAAGATAGATACCGTTGTCGGTCTCTTCGATGAGGCCCTGGGTATGCAGGTCGCGCATCACCCGGCTCACCATTTCGCGCGAAGCGCCGATCATGCGGGCGATGTCCTGCTTCGATATCTTGCGTATCACCACGCGGCGGCCATCGCGCGTCTCGGCCATTTCCAGCAGCAACCGCGCGACCCGCCCGAAGACGTCCATCAGCGCCAGACTCTCGATCTTGCGGTCGGCCAGCCGGAGGCGGCGGACCAGGCTGCGCATGATGTAGAGGGAAACGTCGAAGTTCTCGGCGAGGCAACGCTTGAAGTCCGCCTTGGTGATCACCACGAGGGCACTCGGTTCGACGGTGACTACCGTCGCCGACCGCGGGTGGTCGTCCAGGACGCCCATTTCGCCGAACAAGTCGCCGTGCGACAACATGGACAGAATGACTTCGCGCCCCTCGTCGTCGCTGACCAACACCTTCAGTGCGCCGGACAGAACGAGATAGACGTTGTCGGTGTGATCGCCGGCGTGGATGATCTCGGTGTGCCGGGGGACCTGTCGCAACATGGCCGCGCCCGCGATGGGGATCAGCCGCTCGTCGCTCAAGGTTTCGAAAATCGGCAGAGTCCGCAGGGCCGTCACGGAGACGGAGCCGGTACGATTCATGGTGTTTCCCCTTGTTGTGTTTCGCCGAAATTTAACCGACCGGCCGCCCGATGTCCATTCCCTCGCAAAGGGATCACGGCGAAGGACGGGGCGCGGCCATCGCAATGCGCGACCGTGCACATTTCAGGGTTCGCATCGACCGAAGCCACCGCGCGCGCGGACCACGGTCGACTCCAACTGGGTCGTCGATGCGGCGGCCGCCAACCCCGGATCGCCCGGCAGGCGCCGCGGCACCACCGTTTCCGAGGGCACCAGGCCGAACTGCCCCGCCGAGAGGTTCAGCGCGCCGGCTGCATTCCTCACCTCCACCTCGCCGTCGTGAACGGTCACGTAAACGCCGGGCTCGTGGGTTCCGTCGCCGTCCTGGCCGCCGCCGGAGGACCTGCGACATTCCGTGGTCTTGCAGTCGTCCGCCTCGAAGGTCGTGCCGCGGATACCGATGGTGGCGGTCGCCGTTTCCATCCGGAATGCATCGAGGTTGCCGCGCTTGCCGATCAGTCCCGTCACCGTGCGAAGGCCTCCCTTCAGAAGGCGGAAGACGAGGTTGTCGTTTCCGGCCTTGCCCGGATCGAATCCGTAGGAGTGCACCGCAAAGCGGGTGCCGGGCTTCAGGGTCACCGTCCCCCCGTCGGTGAAACGAATCTGGGCATAGCTGTCTTTCTCGGTCTGCAGGGTATCGCCGCCGAGCACCTCCGATTTTGCCGACAGCAGCTTGACCCCGCCATCGGCACGCTGCACCGACAACGTGCCCGCCAGGTGTTCCACCCTTCCCGCCTCGGCGTGCGTGGGGAGGGCACAAAAAGCCAGGCCCAGCGCAATTGCGAATCTTGTGACAGTCATCCGGTTGTGCGTCATTTGCATTGCCCCGCTTGGGTCCGTTCCTGGGTCGCTTGGTCGACGAGCGACCGCTTGCCCCGCGTTTCCGTCTCGTTGTTGGTCGCGAACAGGATATAGCCGAGCAACGAATGGTCGATTCCGATGGCCGCCCGGGATTGGATGAAGGCATCCCCGCCCGGCAGGCTCGTGATCACAGTATAGGAGCCCCCGTGGAGGGTGTATTTGACCGGCAGATCTGCATTCAGCACCGGATTGTCGTTCAGGTCGAACCGGCCGGACCCGCGCCCGCCGATCAACAGCAGCCCGGCCTTGTGAATGCCAGTCGCGCGGAAGGTATCCGCGAAGGTGCCGGTGCCGCCCACGTCCAGTGTGATCGGCCCCGAGTTGAAGATCGTCGCACTCGCCGCGATCGGAGCCTTGGCGCTGCCACCGAACAAGGCCAGGCTGCCCCCGGTGGCGATGGTCATCGGCGTGTCCGGGTCGAGGACCGCGAGGGCCGACCCGCTGTTGCGCGTGCCCAGGAAGACGCTGGACGTTCCCCCGGCCAGAACGAGATTTCCTCCCACCTTGATGTCCTTCGCGTTGCCGACCAGGAGGATCGCCGACGCATCGCTTTTCGTGATGCCGCCCGCCGAGCTGTCAGCCTTCACGTCACCGCCCTTGATGAGCAGGTTGCCGCCCACGTCGATGCGCAGGTTGGGCGCCTGGACGAAGGCATTGGCCTGGGCGCCGGCATTGCCGGCGCCGGAGGAAGTGGTCGCCGCCGTGCCCCCCAGGATGGAGAAATCGCCCGCGGTCGTGATCGACAGGGTGCCACCGGCTTGGAGAATCGCGTCATTCTTGAGCGTTTCCCCGGGGCCGGCCGTCGAGACGCCGCCCGACACCGTCAGGTTCCGGGTATGCAAGGTGAGACTTCCGGAGGCTTTCACCAGCACGTCGTTGCTGATGCCCGCGACCGACCCGCCCGTCAGCGTGATGTCCTGCGTGTCGGGCGTGCTGATGGATATGTTCCGGCCCGTCAACAGGCCCGGTCCGCTGATTCCGATGGCGCCCGCCGAATTGATCGACAGGTCGCCGCTCCCCGCGTCGATCTGCACGTGGTCCCCCGCCAGGAGCGCCGAGAAGTCTATTCCGCCCAGCGAGTCGAAATGCAGGCCGCTTCCTGCGGCGCCGAGCACCTTGTAGCCCGTCGCATCGAAGAAGGAGATCGACCCCAGGGCGGAAACATCCAACGACAGCACGTCGTTGTGCGTCGCCAAGGATCCGTCGTGATTGTGCAGGAGGTTCACGGAACCCGCCGGGGCACGCACGGTCAGCAGGTCCGCGACTATCGCTTCCGACTGGCTCAGGGAACCGCCCACGGTGATCGAGACATCACTCGTCGTGGCCACCGCCACCCCCGGGCTGTTGATGCCGGCCACGCCGTCCACGGCTCCGATGTTCAGATTCCCCGCGGTCACGACTTTCAGTGTCTTGTCGGACCCGCTCATGGTGGCTGCCAGGTTGGTGAAGCTGTTCGCCGGGTCATCGAGGGTCGCATCTCCGGCCGCCGCAACGCGGAGGTTGGTGACCGAGATGGGCGCCGACTGGGTGATGTTGCCCCCGCTGACGAGGGCAACGCTGCTCGTGGCGGCCGGGTTGGCAAGCGGCGCGGCCACGAGGATGTCTCCGGCATTGGCGTTTCCGATGCGCACCGCGGACGCGGACACGATCGCCGCCATCGCCGTGGGGCCGACGTCGACACCCGGTCCCGCGCCATACGTCATCGCGGTACCGGGGGTCATCACGCCGAAGGTAACGGCACCCGTACCCGCGGCAATGGTGCCGCCGGAGAATCCGAGGCTGCCGTCGGCGGCGAGGGATATGCCGCCACCGCCGGACGAGAGGGCGCCACCTGCCTTCAGGTCGACGTCCTGGTTGGTGATCGATATGCCGGCGGGCGCCGTCGTCGTGATGGGCACGTCGATCGTCGTCGTACCCGTGCCCGCCGTCTGGACGAGGGTCGCAACGTTGACGCCGCCGGCGAAATCAACGTTGCGGGCGTTGTCGATGGTGAGCGCGGCGAGAGCGGCCCCGCTCCCGATGGCACCGGCGAAGCCGATGTCGGCAACTCCGGCATCGAGGACCAGATCATGGCCGCCATCGATCGTGCTCCCGAACGCGAGTCCGGTCCCTTTCAGGGTGGTATTGCCGGACAACGTGACCGGCCCCGAGTAGGTTTGTCCGCCGCTCGTGGTGGCCCCACCGCCGCCGAACTGGGTGGCTCCGGAAACCGAGATGCTGGCCAAGGGGGATCCTCCCCCGACGACACCTCCGAAAGACGCCGCACCTATGATGTCGAGCGCGTGCGCGCCGTTCAGCGTACCGCCGAAACTCGCCGTCAGCGCGGTCAGAATCGTATCGGCACCGAGGGTCGTGGCGCCGGAATACACCTGGTTCCCGGTCGTGCGCACGCTGCCGCCATTGACCGCCGCCGTGCCGCTGACCGACAGGGAGGCGAGCGGCGTGGTTGCGCCCACGGCGGCGTCGAATCGGGCGTTGCCGGTCACCTGGAGGGCATGGGCACCACCCAGCGCGGATGAGAAGACGGCATTGGCTGCCGTCAGGTGGTTGTTTGCGTTCAGGACCACGGCCCCGCCATAACTCTGGTCCCCCGTCGTCCGCACCGATGGGCCGCCCAATATTCCCGTGCCGGAAACGGAAAGGCTGGTCAGCGCGGTGCCACCGCCCACCGCGCCACCGAACTGGACATCGCCGGCGATGTCGAGGGTCCGCGCCCCATTGACCGTATCGGCGAAGGAGATCGCCGGGGCGGTGAGCACGACGTCGGCACCGAGCGTGACGGGGGTCAGGTAGGTTTGCAGACCGGACGTCGTAACGTCTCCGATGAGGCTGATCCCGGCTACGGCGCTCAGGTCCAGGGTCCCTGCCGACGTACCGGACACCGCGATGCCACCGGTCCCCGTCGAGGTCACGCTGGTGGCGCCTGCGCCGGCCATGGCGAGGGTGAGCAGTGCCGAATTGTGGTTCGCGATGGAGACGCTTCCGGCGCTGACGGTGACCGTACCGCCGAAATCGTTGGCTGGATTGGTCAGGTTCACGATCCCTGCGCCGGCAATCGTGAAGCCGTGGGCGCCGCCATCGGTGAACGCCCCGCCGCCGTCGAGTTGTGCGCCGGCGGCTGCGGAGACGGTACTTCCGGTGGCCCCGACGGCCACGGGCCCCAGGGTGCTGGTCCCCGTCGACGCGGTGATCGTCCCGCCATTGAGGCTGACCGGGCTGGTCAGCTGAATGCCGCCGGTATTGCGCAGATCGAGGGTCGCGCCGGTCGGTACGGTCGTCGCGGCGCCGCCCAAAGCGCCTGCCGCGGTAACCGCAAGCTGGGAACCACTGGCCAGCACGGTGCCGGTGGTGTAGTCGTTTGCCCCGTTGGTCAATACCACTGTTCCGGGGCCCGAGACGGTCAAGCCCCCGGACCCGGTCACCTTGCCGTCCACCGTCAACGTCGTCCCGGCAGCCGCCGAGAGGTTGCCGCCACTTCCCGTGAGGGTGACGACACCCGTCGCCCCGGCCGCGCCGCTGCCGGCCTTGAGGAGCGCGGCGCCCGCGCCGTTCTTGAGTGTGAGGTCGTTGCCCACGGTGACGCCGCGCAGGTCCAGGGTCGCCGCGGCGGCGGTGGCGTCGATGCTGGCGGCACCGGAACCGAGGCCGCTCGCGTCGGTCACGATCAGGGATCCACCGGTGACCGTAGTGCCGCCCGCGTAGCTGTTCACCCCCGAGAGGGTGACCGTGCCGGCCGTGGTCTTGCTGGCGGCGGCCGCGCCCGCGAGTATCGCGGTCACGGTCCCCGATTGCAGCGCGAAGGAGGACCCGGTCAGGGCTCCGCCGGAACCCGCGATCGTCCCCGACGCAAGCGTCACCGCGCCGACCGTGTCGTTGTGGGCCGCGATATCGAAGGTGCCGCCGCTCACCGTGACCGGCGCCGTGTCCGCCAGCACGTCGGCGGCCCCCAGGGCGAGGGTGCCCGCCTGGACGTCCGTCAGGCCGGTGTAGGTGTTGGCTCCGGCCAACGTGAATGTCCCGGCTCCCTGCTTGACGATCCCGCCCGATCCGGTGATGACTCCTGAATGGGTGGTGCTGGCGCCGCTGCCACCGGTCGTCAGGATTCTGGTCCCGAGCGTCACGTCCCCGGCTCCGGCCAGCGAGCCGATCGTCTCGTTCGCACCGAGCACGATGCCCGCCCCGGCGGCCACTTGCACGGCGGCCGTGTCGGCGATGGCGGCGCCGCCGTTCAGGGTCAGGATTCCGCCTTGGACGTCGGTAAGCCCGGTAAAGGTGTTCGCACCGGCCAGCGTGAAGCTGCTGGCTCCGGTCAGGACGAGGCCCCCGCTGCCCGCGATGACGCCCGAAAACGTCTTGGCGCCGCCGCCCGTGGTGAGGGTGTTGGCGCCCAGCGCCACCGCACTGCCGGCGGGGCCCGCTATGGACCCGACCGTTTCACTCGCCGTGAGGCTCAGAGTCGCGCCGGAGGCGACCGTCACGTCCCCAGTGTCCGGAACGGCGGTCCCGCCCGAGAGCACCAGCGTGCCGCTCGCCACGGCGGTTGTCCCTGTGTAGGTATTGGTGCCGGAGAGGGTCACCGACCCTGCCGTCGTCTTGTCCGCACCGACGGCTCCCCCAAGGGCCGCGCTGACCGTGCCGGAACGCAGGTCGAAATCCGTCCCCGACGTCAAGGTTCCCGTGGTGCCGGCGATGGTGCCGGTGGTCAATTGCACGCCACCCACCGTGGCATTGAAGGCCCCGATATCGAGTGTGCCGCCATTGACTACGACGTCCGTCGCCGTCCCCAGTGCATCGTGCGCGCCGAATGCGAGCGTGCCGGCCGTGATCGTCGTGGTGCCGGAGTAGGTGTTGGCACCGCTCAAGGTCACGGTTCCCGCGGTGGTCTTGGTCAGACCCGCGGTTCCACCCAGGATGGCGCTGATGCTGCCGGACTGGACGGCGTAACTGGTTCCCGTCAAGACCCCGGAAGTGCCGTCGATGGACCCGCCCACCAGAGTCACCGCACCGACCGAATCGTTGTTCGCACCGATGTCGAGGCTGCCGCCATTGACCGAAATACTTGCCGTGTTGGCGAGCCGGTCCGCGGCGCCCAGCAGCAGTGTTCCTCCGTCGATATTGACCGTCGTCGCCCCCGCCGTCCCGTTCAAGGTCGTCGAGCCCGAGGCCTGCGTCAGCGTTCCCGCCCCCAGGTTCGCGTCGATCGTCCCGCCGCTCAGCGTGTAGCTCGTCGCGGTCAGCG
>DAOLKI010000024.1:0-12753 GCA_035331665.1 Rhodocyclaceae bacterium | reverse complement strand
CTCACGCCGCCCCGTTACGAGGAAGCGGTGGCCGCCTGGGCGCGCCTGCTCATCGGCGACTTCGGTTCGGTGCTGCCCAAGCTGCTGCCGCTGATGGGCGACGACGCCAGAGGCTTCCTGGCCGCGGCAAATGCGGCCGTTCCGGGTTTCGACACCGCAACCGCGTTGTCCGAGCTGATGGTGGTTCGCGACGGCATCGCGCGGGCCTGGGCACGGTTCCTCGCCGACGCGCCCCTGGTCCTTTCACCGACCTGGACGCAACTGCCGTTCGAGGTCGGTTTCGACGTCGCGTCGCCCGCAGCTACCGCGGAAACGATGGAGATGATGCGTCCGGTGGTGCCGGCCAACTTGCTCGGCCTGCCGTCGGCCTGCGTTCCCGCGGGGCGCGACCCGGGCACCGGATTGCCGATCGGCGTGTTGTTGACGGGGCCGCGCGGGCGCGACGAGTGGTGCCTGGACGCGGCGGAGGTGATCGAACGTCAATGCCCGTTCTCGGCTCCTATCGACCCGGTTGCCGGATCGTAGCGCCGCGTGGTGGCGGCTCGGGGCCGCCCTCGCCCCGATTCCGGCGGGCGCGAATCGAATCGTTGCCGCGATCGATTCCGTTCGCCCGGGACCCCGGGCGGCGGCCAATCCCCGCCCCGGGTATGCCGGCCCGGGCTCAGAACCCTTCGACGTCCAGCAGATTCTTGATCGCGGGGTAGGGGTAGATCGGGCCTTCCTTGCAGATGAAGGTGGCGCCGAACTGGCAATGGCCGCAGTGGCCGACGGCGCACTGCATGTTCCGCTCCGTGCTGAGGAAGATGGATTCCTCCGGCACGCCCTTGCTGGCCAGGTGTTCCGCCGCGGACCCCATGAATCCGCCCGGGCCGCAGAGCATGGCGACGGTGCGTTCGGAGCGCACCACCACCTCGTCCAGCACCTTGATCCGCCCGCTGACCTGCCAGCGCCAGTTGGCCGATCCCTCGGTGGACGCGACCAGAACGGTCGTGTCGGGCAGGGCCTTCCAGCGCTCGTAGCGTTCCGGCCAGATGAATTCGTCCACGTGCTTCACCTTCTGGACGATGGTGAAATGGCCGAAGCGCTCGCGGCGGCGGATCATGTGGTTGATCACGGACACCACCGGGGCGCATCCGAGGCCGCCGGAGACGATGATGACGTCGCTCCCCTCGGCCTCGCGCAGCGGCCAGCCGCGACCGAAGGGACCGCGGATGCCGAGGCGCTGCCCCTCCTTCAGTTCGTGCAGGCCCCGCGTCACGCGACCGACCCGGTTGATGGTGTGCACCAGCAGATCCTCGTGCTCCGGGTCGGAGACGATGGAGATCGCCACCTCTCCGACGCCGTACAGGTAGAGCATGTTGAACTGCCCGGGGTCGTAGGTGTAGTTGGCATGCACCAGCGGGTCGGTGAAGCGCAGGTAGAGGGTGAAGATGGTCTTCGATTCCTGCACCCGGCGGACGATCTCGGCCTCGTGGGGCACGTAGGCGTTGGGACGCTCCAGGGTCAGGCTATGGCTGCGCATCGCGGTTCTCCTCGAGCAGGGCATTCACCTCCTCGGTCAGGTCGATGCCCACCGGGCACCAGGTGATGCAGCGGCCGCAACCGACGCAGCCGCTGCGGCCGTACTGGTCGTGCCAGCTGCCGAGCTTGTGCACCAGCCACTGGCGGTAGCGCAGGTGGGTCTGGCCGCGCACCACCCAGCCGTGGATGTAGCTGTGGCCCTCGGTGAAGCAAGAGTCCCACTGGCGGTAGTGCTCGACCTTGAGCCCCGTGATGTCGGTGGCATCGCCCTCGCTGTGGCAGAAGCAGGTGGGGCACACGGAGGTGCAGTTGCCGCAGGACAGGCAACGGGCGCCCACCTCCTTCCAACGCTCGTGCGTCAGGCGGGCGAACAGGGCGTCCTTGAGGTTGCGCGAGGGCAGCGCGCGGGTCTGGGCATCGACCGCCGCCTGATGCTGCCGCGCGGCGGCCTGCACCTGCTCCTCGCCGGCCGGCGCGAGACCGAGGCCGTCGAGCAGCTCGCGTCCGCGTTCGCTCTTCGCCCGGACGATGAAACCGTCGTCCAGTTCGCTGAGGGAGATGTCGAAGCCCGAGGTGACCGAGGGCCCGTCGCCGGTGGAATGGCAGAAACAGGTGTCGGCCGGATGTGCGCAGTCGACGGCGACCAGGAACAGGGCGCGACGGCGCCGGTTGTAGTAGTGGTCGGGATACTCCCGGTAGCCGAAATGCTGGTCCTGCAGGTGCATTCCCGCCAGGTCGCAGCCGCGCACGCCGATGACGGCCATGGGCTGGGAATCGGGCAGGGTCTCGGCGAAGCGCATTTCGCCCTTGTCGTTGCGGCTCGCCGTCCAGACCACGTCGCGCGGCGCGAAAGTCAGCGGCTTCAGCGCCTGGGGGCCGTTGGCCCACCCGAATACGCGGTCGTCGCCGGTTTCCTGCAACCGGTACCGGCCGGGCGCCTGTTGCTCGCGTATGCCGATCGGCAGTTGCGACACCTTGTCCACCTCGTCGAAGACGATGGCGCCGTCGCGCAACGTGGGTCCGACGACCTTGCGGTACTCGCGGCGCAGGGCATCGATCAGGCGTTGCAACTCGGCCCGCGGCAGGAAATTCTCCGTCATGCGTGGTCCTCCAGGGGCATCCAATCCGTTTCCGCCGGGGCGGCGGTGGCCCGCTGCGCCATGGCATGGCGCAGGCGGTCGGCCAGCCGGTCGGCCGCCGCCGCCACGCGGGGCGTCAATCCGCCGCCGGCGGGACCATCCCCGTCCGCGGCGATCCCGAATATCGACAGGCGCTCGGGCAGGCGGCCCAGCACTTCCGCCAGGTCCAGCAGCGCCGCCAGGTCGTGCCCGTGGCTGGATATCCGGCCCGGGTCCCGCGCCAGATCGTCGCGCGTGCACCGGCGCAGCGTGCCGGGCACGCCGCCGCCGAGCAGCGCATCGACGAGCACGACTTCGCGGGTCCCGGCGAGCAGCGGGAGCAGGTCGCGGGCCGGATCGGCACAGGCGACGGCCTCCACGTCTTCCGGCAACCCGCCCGCGCACAAGCGCTCGACGACCCGCCAGCCGGCGCCGTCGTCGCCGAACGGCGACCCGAGCCCGACCACCCGCGTGCCGACCCGCCTTTCCCCCGCCTCAGGCACGATTCACCTTCAGCTTGAGGAAATGCGTGGCGCAGGAGATGCAGGGATCATAGTTGCGGACCACCGTTTCGCAGCGCTGGCGCAGCACCTCCTCGGGGGCATCGACCCCGACGGCCTCCAGGTGCTGGCGCAGGTCCTCCTCGATGCGCGCCTGGTTCTGGCTGGTCGGCGGGACGATCCGGGCGCTGACGATGTTGCCGGCGGCATCCGTCTCCCAGCGCTGCCAGAGCATGCCGCGGGGTGCCTCGGTGCAGCCGAAGCCGACGCCGGCGCGCGGCCGGACCTCGGCCCGGGTCGCCTCCGGCAGGCGGTAGTTGTCCAGGATGCGCATGGCCTCGACGAGCGCGTAATGGATCTCCACCGCCCGCGCCACGATGCTGTGGTACATGTTGTGGCTGGGGAACGGAACGCCGGTTCGTTCGAGGTTGCCGCGCACCTGCGGCGGCAGGCGGTCCAGGTTCAGGTTGAGGCGTGCCAGCGGACCGACGAGGTAGGGTCTGCCCCGGTAGTGCGAATAAAGGGCCGTCGAATGCGCGACGTGGGATTCGGCGAACAGTTCCTCGTAGGCGTCGATGGGCAGATGCAGTCCGTCGCTGCCGGCCACCGCGCCCTCGTTGAGCGGGTATTCGCCGGGATGGCGCAGGGACACGCTGGTGAAGGCCTGCGCGGAATGCGGCAGCGCCAGCGAGGCGGTCCATTGCACCAGTTCCTCGGCCATCGGCAGGGCATCGTGCAGGCGGCTGCGCAATCGGGAAACGTCGGCGACGCCGGGGGCATGGTAGAAGCCGCCGACGCAGACCCCGACCGGATGCACCGACCGACCGCCGAGCAGGCGGATGATCTCGTTGCCCAGGGCCTGGAGTTCCATGCCGCGACGGACCTCGTCGCGGTACTGGCCCGCCATGGCGACCGCATTGGGGAAACCGAGGAAGTCCGGCGCGGCGAGCAGGTGGATGTGCAGGCTCTGGCTCTCCAGCCACTCACCGCAATAGAGCAGGCGGCGCATCTCGCGGACCCACGGCCCCGGATCGGTGCCGAAGATCGATTCCAGCGCGTGGACCGCACTCATCTGGTAGGCGACCGGGCAGATTCCGCAGATGCGGGCCACGATGTCGGGAACCTCGTGGTAGCTGCGTCCCTCGAGCAGCTTCTCGAAGAAGCGCGGCGGCTCGAATATGCGCAGCCGCACGCCGGTGACGCGACCGCCGTCGACGTCCAGTTCCAGCGCACCCTCGCCCTCCACGCGCGCGAGGACCGGAACCTTCATCTTCATTTCACGCGTCTCGGTCACGAGCGGCCTCCGTATCCTCGTTCTTGCCCACGACGGCGAAAGCCGGCGCGGCGTTGTTGATCGACAGGAAGCGGCGCCTCACGTCCGCCCTGTCCATCCCGCCCGCCTCCAGGTGGCGCGCCAGCGACGGGGCATTGGCGTTCTCCGCCGGACCGTAGCAGGCGTAGCAGTCGCGCCCCTGGCGCGGGCAGATGACGCCGCAGCCGGTCTGGGTCACGGGCCCCATGCACGGAAGGTCGCGCGCCACCATCATGCATACGACGCCGAGCCGTTTGCACTCGGTGCACAGCTTGTCGTGATTCTGCGGCGGGACGACGCCGAACAGCAGGGCGCGGATTGCCGACAGCACCTGGTGGGCGTTCACCGGACATCCCCACAGCTCGAGATCGACCCGCACGTTGGCCGAAATCGGCGTCACCTTGTCCAGGATGCTGATGTACTCGGGGCTCGCGTAGACGGCGCTCGTCCATTCCGGCGCCCGGTTCAGGTTGCGCAGCGCCTGGATGCCGCCGCTGGTGGCGCAGGCGCCGATCGCGATCAGGTACTTGCTGCGCGCCCGCACCTCGCGTATGCGCTGCGCCTCCTCCGGCGTCGAGATGCTGCCTTCGACGATGGCGATGTCGACTTCCGCCTCTTCATCGACGGGCCCCATCTCGACGAAATGCACGAAGTCCACCCGTTCGACCACGTCGAGCAGGGTGGCGCCGAGATTGAGCAGGGCCAATTGGCAACCATCGCAGGAACTGAACTTGTGGACCGCGACGCGAGGCTTGCGTTGAGGTTGGGTCACGGGGTCGACTCCTGTTTTCGTTGCGGCGCAGCATAACGAGGAATCGCCCCCGATTCAACCACGCAGTTGACACGGGTAAGGCGCATGCGCCGCTGTCACGGAAGGCGTAACAATCCAGTGTCATCGGGCGGCGCAATCCTCCGCCGTGGCGTTCGCGCCGGCGGATTGGCGCGCGGTCCGCGTACCCGCGGCAGGGGGTGACCCTCTGCGGCCTGCGCGGCCGCGCGTCGCGCGCCTCAACCGCCGGCGCCTATGCCGGCGCGGACGTGCGGCCGGTCGGATCGGCCTCTGTGCGGGAGACGGACTCCCAGCCGAAAGGGGACCCTCCGGCTGCGCGGCGCCACCGCGCCATCGTGTCGAGGGCCTGGATGCCGGCCAGGAACAGGGCGCGCGCCTCGGGGTCGGAGGAGAGAACCTCCCTCGGCGCCGCGTCCTGCCCCCGGCCGGGCACGGGTTCCGTCGCCCCGACGGTGGTCGTCGCGGGCGACGTTTCGGGTTCCGCCAATGGCGCCCCGGCTCCGGCCGTGAAAGCCATTGGCGGCAATACGGGCTGCTCCGGCGGTTCCGGCAATTCCCGGCGCCACCAGCGCCAGTTCAAGGGTGACACGTCTCTGGTCGCCGCCGCTCGATGCCAATGGCAACTTCCGGGGCGCTCCGTGGGGATCGGGGGTGCGGGCGGTGCATGCTGTCCACTTCGGTTCGGTCTTGTGTCTGCACGATAACCGCCGGCGGCGGGCGCGGGACATGAGAAATGTCAGTTTGGAGCCCGTTGCCTAAAGGCTGCCGGTTTTGCTGAAGACGCGTCCCCCGCCGCGCTCCGCGCGCCACCCCGGTGGGCATTTCGATCAGAAGAATCAGCGCCTTGGCGCCCGGAGACCCGCCGGCAACGCGCGTGCCCGCGCCAGCGGGGGGCGGCCGGACGTCGTCCGGCCCATCCGTCATGCGCGCGGTCCCGTGACGCAGGTCACGCGACCGCGTGGCGGCCTACCTACTTCTTCTCGCCGCCGGGCAGGCCGACGAACCCGGCCGCGCCGTCGATCCGGTCCTGGCGGACGACGATGGTGCCCTGAGCCTGGCTGCGCGCCACCACCCAGCCGTCGCCCACCGACACGATCACGGCGGGAATCGCCTGTCCATGGACGTATAGCGTGAGTCCCTTGCCGGTGGCGCGGCTTTCTTCGAGCACCGTGGTCAGCGGATCGGCAGCCGCCCGGGCCTGCATGGCGGCGACGAGCAGGGCGAACGCGACGGCGCGGAGGCCATGACGCTGGAATTGCATGCGATTCTCCTTCTTCCGATGGTTGAACTCGATGTGCGACCGGCGGCCCGGTCACGGATTCTCCTGCCACACATAGCGGCCCTGCCGGTCTATCCAGCCGCTGCGCCGCCCCTCCGTGACGGGTGCCAGGCCGTTCGAGAAGGCCCGCGCGAAGCTGAACCGGGGTGGCACGACCCATTGCCCGGCCTTGTCCACGTAACCCCAGAGCTTGCCTTCCTTGGCAGCCGCCAGGCCGTCACCGAAGGCCGAGACGCGTTCCCAGGGGGCCTCCAGGGCGGTCTTGCCGTTCCGGTCGACGAAGAACCGGCGCTCACCCTCCTTGACCAGGGCGAGGCCGTCGGAGAAGTCCTCCGCCGTGTCGAAGCGCGCCACGATGGCCAGGCGTCCCTCCCGGTCGATGTACCCGTACTTTCCGTCGAGGCGGACGCGCGCCATGCCATCCCTGAATTCGTTGGCGTTGTCATAGCGGGGAGGCGCCACCACCCTCCCGGCGGTATCCATGAAACCCTGCCGGCGCGCCGACCAGATGCGCACCCGCCCCTCCGCCGCGACGCCGACGAAATCGACACCCTCCGGCGTGATGTCGCGCCCCTCGACGTCGAACGCACGGATGCCCTTCTCGGTCTCGACCCGTGCCACCCCCTCGCGGGCGGCGTGGGTCTTCGCGTATTTGGCGGGCACCACGAGGCGGCCGGTCCGGTCGATGAAGCCCTGCTTCACCTGGCCCCATTCGTCGGCGACGCCGACCTGGGCCATGCCGCCGGAGAACGGCTCGGCCGAGGCAAAGCGCGGCGCGATTGCGACCTGCCGCTTCGCATCCATGTAGCCCCAGGCCGGCTTGCCGTCCGGACCGGGCAGCAGCACCGCGGCCAGGCCCTCGGCGAAGGGCGTGGTGATCTGTTCCTGGGGCGGGATCGCGAGATTCCCCGCCGGGTCGTAGTAGGCGGTTCGCGTGCCCTTCTGGACCCGGATGTACGGGTCGCCGATCACCGGCGGCTGGGGAAACTCCGCCGGTACCACCACCTTGCCGGCGGCGTCGATGAGGCCCGTTTGTTCGCCCTGGCGGATCTGGAACAGCGCGGGCTCGGCACCGCGGGCCCAGGGCAGCGGGGCGAACAGGGCAATCGCCCAGACGGCGGACAGGGCTCGAAATCGCGCAGGCAAGGCCATCGTCGGCTCCGGCAATCGCAAGGACGGCAGCATGTCATGGCCGGCGCCGGCTTGCAACCGGGTAAAGTCGCGTTTTTCGCGCGACGCCCACCGCCCGTGATCACCGACCCCTTCTTCTACCTGGCCGCCATCGCCGGTGTCCTGTTCGCCGGCGTCTCCAAGGCCGGCTTCGGTGGCGCCGCCGGGGGGCTTGCCGTGCCGCTGATGGCGCTGACCATCGCCCCGCCCCAGGCGGCGGCCATCATGCTGCCGATCCTGCTGGTCATGGACGCCATGGGCCTCGTGGTCTTCCGCGGCAAGTTCGACCTCGCGAACCTGCGCATCATCGTGCCCGGCGCCCTGGCCGGCATCGTGGTCGGCGCGCTGGCCTTCCGCTACATCGACGCCCGCTGGATCAAGGCCCTGATCGGCGTCGAGGCGGTCCTTTTCGCCCTGGACCGGCTGAGGGTCGCCGCGCATCCCGAAACGCCGCGGCCGCCGGCGCTCGCGGCCGGCCTGTTCTGGAGCTGCGTGTCCGGCTTCACCAGCTTCATCTCCCATGCCGGCGGCCCCCCCATCATGCAATACCTGTTGCCGCGCGGCCTGGACCGGGTCCTGATGGTGGGCACGACGGTCGTCTATTTCTCCGTCGTGAATTTCGCGAAACTGGCGCCCTACGGCTGGCTGGGGCTGCTGGATTGGACGAATCTCGCCACCTCCGCCCTGCTGTTGCCGGTCGTCCCCATCGGTTACCGCATCGGCCTGAAACTGCTGCATGGCCTCGACCAGCGCCAGTTCAACCTCGCCATCGCGTGGTTGCTGCTCGCCACCGGCATCAAGCTCCTCTGGGACGCCTTCGCCGTCTGAATCCGGGCAGGAACGGCGATTGCTATGGTGCCTTTGCGGGACCTTTGCGGGCCCCTATTGTCGGAAAGGCGACACGGCGACCATGGGCAGGATCGGCATCTACTTCGGCACGGACACGGGACGTACCCGGCGCATCGCCAAACTGATCGCGAAAAAGCTGGGGGATCGGGCCGATGCGCCGGTAAACGTGGGTCGGTGTGCGCCGGCGGACCTCCTCAAGCACCGGGCCCTGATCCTGGGCAGCCCCACCTACGGCGACGGCGAACTGCCCGGCCGCGCCACCGGCCTGCACGCCGACAGTTGGGCCGAATTCCTTCCCGGTCTGCGCGCACTGGACCTCAGGGGCGTCACGGCGGCCATCTTCGGACTGGGCGAACAGGAAAAGTATCCCGGCCATTTCGTCGATGGCATCGCCGCCATCCATGACGCGGTCACGGCTGCCGGCGCGACAGTGGTGGGTGCCACGAGTCCCGAAGGCTACCGCTTCACCCGGTCCGCGGCCCTGCGCGACGGCCGGCTGCTCGGACTCGCCCTCGATCCGGTGAGTCAGGACGCGCAGACCGAAGCG
This sequence comes from Rhodocyclaceae bacterium, assembly GCA_035331665.1. GTDB lineage: Bacteria > Pseudomonadota > Gammaproteobacteria > Burkholderiales > Rhodocyclaceae > JAEUNJ01. The sequence continues at coordinate 3,667 of DAOLKI010000024.1, read as the reverse complement.
CGGGTCGACGCATGGCTCGCGGCGGTCGCACCGCGACTGCTCGACGCCAGCGAAGGTCGGACGCCAGATGGCCGATGACCTCGAACCCGGGCACCGGGTATCGGTGGCAAGGATCGTCACCGTGATGGCGCGATCCATTCCGGCGGAACGAGCCGGAGATTCGCGGTCTCCGCCAGCGAGATGCCGGCCGGCGATCGGCCGGCCGCCGCCAACACATCCGTGAAGGACGAGAGCGGCGGTCCGCGCCCCATTTGCCGCGTTCCAGCACCCATCCGCGCCGCCCCTTGCGCAGCGCTTCCGCCCAGGTGGCGACGGCGTTGTTCATGGCATTCACGTACCGGAACGGCAGGTCCACCGGCACCCCGAATCGTGTCCGATAGGCGACGCGCAACGCGGGGTTGCGCTCCCACGCTGCCGGGATCAGCTTTCCCGGACGCAGGAACGGGAGGCTGCCCACGAGACGACGGGATTCCGTGGGTCGCGGCGATGCCTTGCGCCGATCCGCGGCAGGCCGCGGCCGACCTTCGAACCTCGATCCGATCTTTGCCATGACGGTTTCCGGACGCCTCCCGCGGGGCGCGCAGGCCGATGGCCGCATCACGCACCGGCCGGTGGCTCGCGGGATGAGCCATTCGTGTCCCGGAGACCGGGCCGGCGGCATGGACCGCCCGAAGGTCCGGGAGCCGGCCGGCTTTGCCGGGACCGGCCGGAGTCCTCCGGCAGCGGATTCGGCCGCCCCCCGGATCGCCGACGCGAGGGCGTGCGGAGTGCCTGCCCGGTCGTCGTCCCCCTGGCGGGTCCGCGGCCCGCGGGTTCAGGTCGGGTCGGGCACGAAGCCGCCGGGGAAGGGTCTCGGCAGAGGACTGCGCGGCGTCGGGATGACGCCCTGGGCGACCAGGTTGGCGCGGGAATCGTAGTGGATCGTGATGAGCTCGTAGGGGCGGTCGCTGGCGCGCCTGAACTCGGTGTAGCGGGTCGGCGCGTTCATGCGTTCGCCATGGCCGGTGCCGAGGCGCTCCTCGGAAGCGGCCTTCCGGTCGGCCGAGTCCCGCATGGGCCCCGCCGCCGAGGCCTGGGCGGCCGGGGCCGCGGGGGGCTCGCCGAGGTTCCCCGCAGCGCGGCCCACATCCTGGCGGGCGGGCGGCGCATCGAATTCGCGCGGCGGATCGACGCGTTCGCGGTACACGGCGACGCCGATGACGCCGACATTGTCCGGGCGCCCCGTCCTGGCCGCGTAGGAATCCGGCAGGGCGGTGAAATAGAACGCCGCCACGTCGTCCATGCTCTTGCGCCATCCGGCGATCTCCGCGCTCGTCCCCGGTGCGAGCACGTAGCCGGACTGGCCGGCCGCCGCGGTCTGGCCCGTGATCGCATTGACGCCATCGACCGAAAGCACGGTCAGGACCCGACCGCCGGTGCGGTTGCGGAGCTCCACCGCGTAGCGATTTCCCGGGGTGCCGGCCACGTAGACGCGGCCGTCGTGCCGCCAGGTCGGCAGGCGTTCTCCGGTGCTCCGGTCGATCACCGTCACGTCCACGGCGGAGCCGGCATCCGCCAGGGTGGCGCAGCCGGCCAGCAGCGCCGTCGCCAGCAGGGTTTGCAGTGTCTTCATCGCAATCTCCTTGAAAAATGGGGGTGCGATCCTGCAAACGGACGTCTCCGCCCAATGGGGTTAAGCGTTTGATTTCGCAGCACCGCCGTGCCGGATTTCCCGGCTTCCGGCCGGCGACGGCTTGAGATTGCGCGATCAGAACCTATTTTTAGATCATGGAAGCACTGCTGCACGACACCATCGCCCATTGGCGGTCCCGGGATGGTCAGGGCCTGCGGGTGCGCCCCATCCGGCCGGAGGATGCCGGGCTGATCCGCTGGGGCCTCGACCAGTTATCCCCCGAGAGCCTGTACCAGCGCTTCTTTTCCCGGGCACCGCGGGTTCCGGACGCGGTCGTCAAGCGCCTGTCGGAACCGATTCCGGGGCGCGAATACGCGGTCCTGGTGGTACGCCGCGAGGGCGAGGCCGAGATGCCCGTGGCCGGCGGCCGATTCGTGGCGGGCGAGGACGGGCAGAGTTGCGAATTCGCGGTCACGGTCGGCGAGGAATGGCGGCGCCAGGGCCTCGGCCGGCGCATCCTCTCGCTGCTGATCCGCGAAGCGCGGCAACGCCAAATTCCGCGCATGGAAGGCTACGTGCTGAACGACAACATCGTGATGCTCGGTCTGGTCCTGTCGCTGGGCTTCCGGATAGAGGAGCCGGAACCGGGCGACACCTTCCGCCGCGTCGCGCTGGACCTGCGCCGACGGGGATGGCGCCGCTTGCTGCCCCACTGAGCGTCGCGTCTTCGGCGATCCTTCCGGAATACAATCTGCGCCGCGGGGCTTGCGTTCCCGGGCGCCACCCCCATTTTCCCGCCACCTTTCCCGATCCGTGGAGAACGCCCCATGAAAAACCGCCTGCTGGCCCTGCTGCTGTTCGTCACCGCCCTGCTTTCCGGCTGCGGCTACAACCAGATCCAGGTGAACGACGAGGCGGTGAACGCGGCCTGGTCCGAAGTCCTCAACCAGTACAAGCGCCGCGCGGATCTGATTCCCAACCTGGTGGCGGTCGTCCAGGGTTATGCGGCGCACGAAAAAGAGGTGCTGACCAAGGTGACGGAAGCGCGGGCCAACGTCGCGGGCCTCAAGGCCACGCCGGAACTGGTGAACGATCCGGAAGCCTTCGCCCGCTTCCAGAAGGCCCAGGGCGAGCTGGGCGGCGCCCTGGCGCGTCTGCTCGTGGTTGCGGAGAATTATCCGCAATTGAAGGCCGACGCGAATTTCCGCGACCTGCAGGCCCAGGTGGAGGGCACGGAGAATCGGATTGCCGTGGCGCGAAACCGCTACATCAAGTCGGTCCAGGACTACAACGTCTCGGTGCGCACGTTCCCGAACAACCTGACGGCGATGGCGATGGGCTGGAAACCCAAGGCGAATTTCGCCGTCGAGGACGAAAAAGCCGTCGCCAGTCCACCCGCCATCAGGTTCGACGCGGCGCCGGCGCCCAAGTAAGCGGCCCGCGATGGCGGCATTGTTGCGCTTCGTCGCCGTCTGTCTCGCCCTGGCAACGGCGTCCGCCTGGGGAGCGGGCGGCCTCGTGGCGATTCCGCCGCTGCATGCCCGGGTCACCGACCTGACCGGCACGCTGACGCCCGACCAGAAAACGTCCATCGAGCGCGAGTTGGCCGCATTCGAGGCGCGCAAGGGCGCGCAGATCGCCGTCCTGATGCTGCCCACCACTGCCCCCGAAACCATCGAGGCCTTCGGCATACGGCTGGCGGAGGCGTGGAAGGTCGGGCGCAAGGGCGTCGACGACGGCGTCATCCTCATCGTCGCCAAGGAGGACCGGCGCCTGCGCATCGAGGTGGGCTACGGCCTGGAGGGCGTCCTCAACGACGCCACGGCGAAACGGATCGTCGCCGAGACGATCACTCCGTCATTGCGCCAGGGTGACTTCGCCGGCGGCATCATGGCCGGCGTCCGCGCCATCGCCGGCGTGGTGGAAGGCGAGGCCCTGCCCGCTCCGGCAGCGGCGCCGATGCAGGCGCAAGGCGGCGGCGAAGCGGCGGGGGATCCGCTGGCCTGGCTTTTCGGCGCCGCCGTGGTGGCCCCCGTCCTGCACGCGATGCTCGGT
>DAOLKI010000023.1:0-12758 GCA_035331665.1 Rhodocyclaceae bacterium | reverse complement strand
GCCGTGCCGACAGCCGGTGCCCGGCCCGGTACAGATGATTGGATATCCGGTACAGGGCGACGCAGATGTAGGCAGGGTGAAGGCGTGCCGAGCGCGGCGGTGCGTCGGGTTGTCCCGAGCGCAGGATACCGAGCAGCCTCGCGTGATCGGCGCGCATGCGGGCACGCGTGTCGGCGACGGAGAGACGTTGCACCGTGGTCATCGGCCGGCGAGGGCAACCCGGTCGTAGAGGGCCTCGTACGCGGCCGCCAGATTCCGCCAGTCGAAACGGGCCCGGATAGCCTCGGCGGTGTTGGCCGCGTCCGCACGGGCATGGGCGGGGGAACTCCGGATCGCGGCGAGTTTTGCGGCCAGGGCGCCGGCCCGGGTCATGTCTACCAGGTTATCCCGGCCCCCGAGCAGCCACGCGAAATGCGGTGCGTCGTGGGCAACGGTCGGCAGGCCGGTGGACGCCGCCTCGACCAAACCCAGCCCGAAGGATTCCTCCAGGGCCGCATGCGCGAATACGTCGGCCACCGCATACAGTTCCGGCACCTGTCCGGAAGGTACGAAGGTGACCCGGCAGCGGGGCCCGAGCAACCGCCCCGCCAATTCCGGGATCTCCGGGTCCTCCGGCTTGCCATCGAGCCACAGCAGGACGTCGCCCGGCAACCGGGCGACCTCCTCGATGAGGTGATGGACCCGTTTGTGGCTGCGTTTCACCGCCGAGACGTCCAGGATCACATAGGTCCCGGCGGCGATGCCGTGCCGCCGCCGCAACGCGTCCCGGTCCTCCGGTGCGGCGAAGCGGCCGGGGTGGAAGCCGCATGGAACGAGCGTGATGCGGTCCGGCGACACGCCGCTGGCCAGAGCCTCGCGGAACAGTACCTCCGCGACGTGGTGCACGTGGGCGCGCGGATAGTACTGCGGCGGCATGTGGCAGCCGTTGGTGAACAGCAGCCGCGGACGGAACCGCGTCAACATCCGCAATCGCTGCAGATAGTAGATCAGGGGCGGGTCGATGACATGCACGACGTCGAAGCGGTTGCGCAGGAGATCCGGCAACATGGCCATCGCGTAGGCCAGACAGTCGTGCCGGTACTCCCGGTACTCCGCGGCCACCTGTTTCAGGGGCAGGCGCCGCGTGAACGTCGTCCATGCGCGCAGGCCGGTTGCAATCCTCTCCCCCGGGGCGCTGCCTCCTCCACCCTTGTACAGCGTGATCGGCAGGCGTTCCCTCAGGATTCCGAACAGATCGCTGAAATAGCGCTCGAAGCCGCGCTGGATGCGGCCGACGCCGATGGAGACGAGGGCGACGCGAGGGGGCGTACTCAAGCGGCGCTCCGTTTCGCCAGCCGTCTCAGCTCGGCCAAGGTCACGCCTCCCGAAAGCACGGCGAGCGCGCCATAGAGAACCGCGGCGGCACATGCGGCGGCCAAGCTGCCGGGTGGAAGCAACATGCCGGGAAGGAAGGCGGCCACCACCACCGAGCCGGCCAGTCTTCCTGCCACCCACCAATCCGGCCGGAAGCCTGTGTACCGATGGACCAGGTAGAGCGCCGGCAGTTCGACGAACAGCACGTCCACGAGCAGGGCCGCCCACGCGACACCGACATAGCCGAAATGGGCGGCGACCGGAGCGATGACAGCGGCCTTCGCGATGAGGGCCACGGCCACCAGCAGCAGGATCGCCTTTTGCGCCTTCACGACCAGAAGCGCGGGTCCGATGGTCATCGACACGGCCTTGCTCACGCACAGCAGCAGCAACACGCGGAATGCCGCCGCGCCGTCGGACATGCCGGGACCGAGAAGTCCGAGAAGGAATTCCGCGCCGGCCAGCGCGCCGCTCAGGGCGAGTCCGCCCGCGGCCAGCATTCCGTTCAGACCCCGCCGGCAGGTCCGCGAGAACTCCTCCGGGGAGTGAGGCCAAAGGGAAGCAAGCAGGGGGTACATGGAGCCGCCGACCGCGGCCAGCGCCATCAGGAGCGGCCAGGCCAGCCGCTGCGCCGCGGAGTACAGGGCGACGTCGCCGGCGGTGGCGAGTCTTGAAAGGAAGAGGACATCGAGCGCCTCGTACACCATGACGAGGAACCCGGCCGCGCCGATGGCTGCGGAACCGGCCAGTCCGCGGAACACGTCGGCACGCGTGACGCCGACGACCGAGGGACGGAAGCGATCGCGCCCCAGGATGTAGCAACCGGCGAAAAAGACGGCCCGGGACGCCACGTGGCACAAGGCAATGGTCAGCAGGCCGCCGTCGGCGGCAGCGACCACGAGGGCAATCATGACCAGGACGGACACGAACTCGGGCACGATCTCCCGCTCCATGCTCAGCGTGGCCTTGAAGATGACCCGATACACGGTCACCCCGGCGAAGAAGACGAGACTCGTGCCGGCGAGCAGGATGGCCTCGGCGAGATGGGCGGGATACCCGATCAGGTAGACGGCCGCGACGAGAACCGCGAAGGCGGCCGGCACCTGCAGCGCCTTGGCAGCGGTCAATACCCGCAGGTACCAGGTTGCCTTTCCGGGGTCGCGGGAAACGTCGCGCACGAACACCTCCGTCGTGCCGAAATCCGCCACCCCTTCCGCAACCTGCAGCAGCGCGATCATGATGGCATACTCGCCGAAGGTGTCGGCACCGTACCGGCGGACGATCACCGCGATCGTCACCATGCGGGCCAGGGCGACGAGGTTGCGGCCGACCGCCTGGATCGCGGTGTTGCGCAGGATCCGAGGTCCCAGGTCGCCGGGGGGCAGCAGCCCCTGCTCCCGCTCAGCCATCCTGCTTGCCAGGCTGCAAGGCGGGCGCGGGTTGCCGCAACCGCCAATAACGGACCGCCATGATCATGGCCGCCAGGACCCAGAACACCCGTTGCGGCTGATTGATGCGGAGGGAGAAGCTGAGGAAGCCGTCCACCGCGAAGGCGATCAATCCGGCGAGGGCGGCGGCGTTGGCCACGTACATGACCTCGTCGCGGACCTTCAGGTTCTGCAGCGCCGTCCATCCGATCGCCGCCCACATCCAAAGATGGATGATCAGTCCGACGATGCCGGTCTCGGCCCACCAGAGCAGGTAGATGTTGTGCACCGGCGGCACCCAACCGGAATACGCTTTGACGGGATGTTCGAGGAAGGGGACCACTTCGTGGACATAGCTGTTGACCCCCCAGCCCAGCCACGGCTTCACCCAGATCATCCGCATTGCGTCCTTCTCGAACTGGGCGCGCCCCAGGGTGGCGTCCTCGCGGCTCTCGAAGAGGCGGGTCGCAATCTGCCCGGAGAACGCGATGCCGATCACGACGACCGTCAGCGCGGCGACCAATCCCGCCCTCATGGAGCGGCCCCGCAAATTGCGATGGCGAATCGCGACCGCGGCCAGCACGACACCGGCGGCAGCGAAGCTGGCCCAGCTCGAGCGGGAAAACGTGAAGATCAGCGCGACGGTTCCGGCACCTGCCGCCGCAAGGAAGAACGCCCGCGACATCCGGCCGACGTGAAGCAGGAAGGCGCCCGCCGCGATCGGGATCAACGTCGCCAGGTAGATCCCGAACAGGTTCGGGTGAAGAAGCAGGCCGCTCACCCGCCAGACCTTCTGCGATTGCAGGGAGTTCTGGGCGAGAACCTCGATCGTCTTCGAACTCGTTTCGCCCAGGATTTCCAGGCCCAGGTTCGCGCCCCGCGCATATTGGAGGATGCCGATCACGCTTTGTCCGAGCATTCCGGCCACGAGTCCGCCGAGGCAATGGAGCATGCGCCCCGGCGTGCGCAGTTCGTTCGTGACGACGATGAACAACAGGGTCATCTTGAGCATCCGGACGACCTCATGGGCGGCCGTCGTCCGCCATGGGCCGGCGACGATGGTGGCGATCCCCATCGCCATGATCGCCAGCCAAAGATAGGTGACCCTGGGAATCTGCAACCCCTTCATGCGCGCTTGCCAGAGGTCGCGCAGCAGGAAGGCGGCCAGGACGATCAGGAATGGGTCGCTGACCTCCGCCCGGAACGAGGTTTCGCCGCCGCCTTTGTTGACGATAGGGCCGAAGTGTTTGCTGAGATTCAGGGAGATCGTGATCATCAGCCCCCAAAGGGCGAACAGCCGCGGGTTCCCCGATCCAAACGCGACAACGACGCCGAGCACCACGAACAGGGCGCTGGCCAGGGCCCGCACGCTGCCGGTGGCGAGCACCAGAAGGAAGAGGCCGGCGACCCCGAATACGATCAGCAGCGGAAACGCCGATTCCCTCAGGTGCCGGGAGAGGGATGGCGACATCATGGCGTCATGCCCTCGACGACGCAGGGTGGCCGGTCAGTGCTCGCCGAGCACGGCCGTCGCCAACAGCAGGCCGATCTTGCGGGCCTTGCAGAAACGCAGCGAGCGCTGCGCCACGTCGAGGTCTTCGGCCAATGTTTCGTGCTCGACCGGGACCATCAGTACGCACCCGACGTGCGGCGCGATACCGAGGGCGAGGGAGTCGTTCAGAACGCTGCCGCCGGAAAGAATCACGAAATCGTAGCCGGACGCCGCGTCGAGCGCCGCACCTACGGCCTCGACGTTGGGCCGCTGGCGTGCCGAGCGGCCGACCTGTCCGGCCGGGAGGAAGGACACATGCTCGTTGCTGGTGGCGCGCACGAGGTCCTGCAACGGCATCCCCGCCTGCAGGAGCAACTCGGAGAAACCCTGGGCGTCGGCGCAGCCCAGCACCGACGACAAGGTGCCAGCGCGACCATCGGCGTCCACCAGAAGGATCGGCTTCTGCAGTTCCTGGGCCATGCTGTGGGCCAGGGAGATCGACACGTGCGCGGCCAGCGGCGAGGGACCAGGCGTGGCCAGGAGCACCGACCTCGGCTGCTGGCCGTGCGGCAGGTCGTAGTGCAGTTGCAGGGCCAGGCGGTGATAGGGAGCGGTGTCCGGCAGAACCCCGGACGGATTTCCACCGATCATCCGCCGACGGAACGGGGAATTCCCGGCGCTCACGATGCTGCCCCGGGTTCTCCGGGCGACTCTGCCTCGCCGGGTAGGACGACCTTGAACGGGTGCCCGTAGGTGGCGACCACGATCTGACCGTAAATGAGCGCGTCGCCGGTCCGGCGACCCCATGTGTTCCGCCGCACCCGGCCGCCGGCAAGGCGCTTGATCTGGGCCGCCGCCACGCCGAGCAACAGGCCGGCGAGCAGCGCGACCGGATAGAGGATCTTCAAACGCGGCCACCAGCGCGACGACGGCGGCACCGCATAGTCGACGATCCGCAGGCTGGGCGGGGTCGCCTTGGCGGTGGCCAGATTGACATCGACCTGGGACAACTTGACGAGCAACGCCTGGTATTTCTCCTGGGCCGTTCCATAGGCGTTGTCGAGCTGCTTCAGGCGATTCTGCACGTCGGGTACCAGCGACAGGCGGTCGCGCATCTCCTTGCCGATGGCCTCCATCGCCCTGACGCTGGCGTTGTGTCCTTCGAGCTCGGAACGCAGGGTGGAACGGGAAGTGAGCAACTGCTGGTGAACCGAATTCAGTCCCTCGGTCGCGGATTTCTCGACGATCTCCGGCGTCTCTTCGATGATCGTGTCCAGCCGTCCCATCGATTCCTTGAGTTCCAGCGCCTCGGGCGAGTCCTCGCGGTACCGGTTGAGCGTCAGGGCCAACTGGTTCTGCAACTCGAGCTTCTTCAGACGTGTCGATTCGCGCAGGACATTCTGTTCCTTGACCACCGAGATGCGCTGCGTCGGTGGCTCATGCGCGAGCTGCTTGTCCACATCGACCAATGACGCCTGCAGAGACGCCACCTTGATGCGGGTGTTGGCCAGCGAGCCCTCCAGCTCCACCAGGTTCTTCACCTCCTGGGTTTCCTTCTGAAGGTCGAAGACGAGTTTGTTCTCCTGCAGGAACCGCACCCGCCGTTCCGCGACCTCCTGCAGATCCTGGCGGGCGCGTTCCGCCTCCTTTTTCAGGATCTCGAAGGCCTGCCGGGCCTCGCCCAAGTGATGTTCGGAGCGCTTCTCCATGTACACATCGAGCAGGGTATTGGTAATCGTGGAAACCCGGCGGGAGGGCCCCTTCATCTTGACGCGAGCCACGTTGGCCTCACCCACGGTCTCGATGGAGATGCCCTCGTAGAGATCCCGGATCGTGCGCCCGAAATCGGCCTGCTCGGGCGTGATTCCCTCCATGTCCTCGTTGCCGAACAGCCAGTCCTTCATGCTCTTGTAGGCCCGGCCCGGCCAGGACGTCTCCCAGAAGTATGCCAACTGGGATGTGAAGGGGTGGTAGACGTCCGCGTACTTCAGCTTCTCGCGCAGGATCAGCTCCTTCAGGACTGACCCGGATCGCATCAGTTCCAGTTCCGTGCGTGCATCCTCCTTGCGGAAGAAGCTCCACGAACTGTAGAAGGCGTCCCGTGCCGGATCCTGATCCCGCTCCGCCGCCACCATGGCTTCCGACTGGTAGACGGGCGGCCAGACGACGACATAGAGCGTCGTTATCGCGAGGGTGACGACGACGCAGGCGGCGACCAGAGTCTTGTGATGCCTGACGGCTTCGGCCAGACTCCTGACCGATCCGACTACATCGAAACTGTCGGCTTCCCTCCCGGGTCGCGCCGTGTCCTGGTATGTCATTGACCATCCATGGGGCGTCCGACGCCTTTTGCCCGTCCCCGCCCATCAGGGCGGGTTCGCCCGGCGCAAGCCATCACGCGGCGAAACCCTTCCACCACGCGAACGGCCGAGGCCGCGGACACTGGCGCCGATCGGCCGGCCGACGCGGCGTCGGATCACGCCAGCCTGGGGCCTCGGGGGCTCGCTAGTGTATCGTTCCCCCAGACATGGGCGCAACCCGCGCACCGCCGATGCGGGGAATGCTTCACGATGCTATTTCGCGGGCGGCGATTCGGGTATCTTTCGCCCTTGCCCGGGAGCGCGGTCCCGGGCCGTATGAAACCCCGCAGAAACGGCAGGCGGCCGTCCCGGAGAGGTGATATGGCATTTCGTGGGTTCAAGATCGGTGGCCTCGAGTTGCTGGCCTATCTGCCGCCGAGGACCGCCCGGAATATCCGGACGGCCGGCGGCCTGCTCGGAGACCCCGTCGAGCACGGGCCGTCGGACGACGGGCTGGATCCGCGGGACCGGGAAGCGACCAACGCCGTCGCGCAGGGCTCCCTGGCCGAGCGGGTTGCGGCAATCGAGTGGTACCACACCATCGACCTGGGGGGTGGCATCGTCACCCCCGGGTGGTTCGATCTGCGGCCGCTCCTGGGCCAGTATCCGATTCCCGACCGCCTCGACGGAATGCGCGTCCTGGACGTGGCGACCTTCGACGGATTCTGGGCCTTCGAGTTCGAGCGGCGGGGGGCCGCGGAAGTCGTGGCGCTCGATATCGACAGTTTCGCCGAGGTGGATATGGCGCCGCGCATCCGGCGCCAGAAATCCGCCGCCTACCTGGCCCAGCGGACGGGCCTCGGCTTCCAGCTTGCCGCCGAAGCCCTGGGTTCGCGGGTGCGCCGGGTATGCCTGAACGTATACGAGCTGTCGCCCGAGAAAGTCGGAAAGTTCGACGTGGTATTCATCAGCGACGTCCTGCTGCACCTGATGAATCCCATGAAAGCGCTGGCCAACGTCTGCAGCGTGACTGCGGGTAAAGCCATCATCGTGGACGTCTACAATCCGGTTCTGCCCGCCAAGCTCATGAGCTACGAGAGTGGCGAGACCCACAACACATGGTGGGATTTCAGCTTCGGTGCCCTGGAGCAGATGATCCGGGATGCCGGATTCTCGTCGGTCGACCTGCATGCACGGATTCCCCTGGGATACCAGGGGGCAAAGGCAATCCTGTCCCAGGCCGCCTTCGTGGCGACCCCCTGACGCCGGGCGTTCCGCGTCAGACCGCCTCGGCCACGCAGCCTTCGTTCAGCGGCAGGCATTCACGCACCTGCCAGGCGACGTTGATCCGCGTCACCAGTTTCGACAGTCCCTTGATATGGGTGCTCCAGACGGCGAGGGCGCTTTCCAATTCCCTTCGCGCATCGGGTTCCAGCCTGAATTCGTGCGTCGTGGGACGAGGCAACCGGAAGTCGTTGGGGTCGCCGGGCGACTCCGCGGCCAGCCAGGCGGGGAAGTCGTAGGCCAATTCCGCCGACACCGGGGCCAGGATGCTCTCGCGGTCGCCGCCCGACGCATGGCGCAACCGCACGTAGGTGGATAGATCCCGCCAAAAGAGATCGAAGTCCCCTATCCTTTCCGGCACGCCGCGCTCGACCAGCAATTCGCGCGTCGCCTCCATCGCCGCCGCGCAAATCTCGTCCCACAGCTGGAACGAGGCGATGGCCCGGTAGCGATACATGAGGTTGTCCCCGATTTCGCCGTTGCCCAGCTTGCGGAAGTTCTCCGGTTGGGAATAGAAGGCGATGCAGGACTCCCGGTCCGGAAACAATTCCCCGACGGTCTCGCCGACGAAACTGTCCAGGAAACCCCGCACCGCGGGATTGCCCCTCTCCAGGGCCGGCAGCATCCGCGCCCACCATTCGGAATTCCTGACCCCGTGGGTGTTCACGAAACGGACCACGTCGGCAAACCATCCGTCATTCCAGAACACGCTGCTGACCAGGTGCCACTTGCGGCAGGTCAGGTAGTCCGCGAACGGCAGGGTGTCGGTGGCGACGATGATCTCCTCCACGTCGAAGACCTTCTCATCCCCGTACACCCCATAGTTCTTGGGCAGGACGCGGAATCTCGTATCGAACTTGAACATCGTCCGGGATTCCTGCGTCTCCATCTCGGCACCCTTCAGCATCATCGCCTGGAAGTTGTGCATCTGATTGATGTTGCTGTCCAGAAGGGCATGCAGTCCGCGCAGGTGGCTTTCCAGGGATTCTCCCGGCAGGCCCAGGATCAGGTCCGAATTCGACCGCAGGCCGCGGCCACGCATGTGTACCTCGAGGGCCTTGTAGGCGTCCAGCTTGATCGCCTGGCGTTTGACCTTGCGCAGGACTTCCTCGTCCAGCGACTGCACCGCCTGATAGAGCACCAGCGCACCGCTGACCTGCTCCACCGACTTGATGATCCGCTCCGGCTTGTTCTTGCCGGTGGTCGCGTCGATGAAGGTCGGCCAGCCGTACTCCTTCTGCATGCGTCCGATGTGGGCCGATATATCCACGTCGCGTTCGTACATGCCGTAGTTCGAATCCGCGATCCTAAGGGTGCCCATTTGCGGGGAACGATCCTTGATCCGCCGCGCGATGTAGCCGATCTCGTCCTTGATCCGCTCGACCGGGAAATTATGGATCTTGGAGTAGTACTTCGTGCCCTGAACGCAGAACGTGCACGTGAATGGACACCCCCGGTTGGTCTCGATCATCGGCGCGAGGCGCCCGTCGAAGAACTCGTCCTGGATGCCGCTCAGCCACGGCGACGGAATCTCCTCCACGACCTTGTGGCGCGGCTGGACCTCGTCGATGCTCGGGACGCCGTCGCCGTTGCGATACACGCTGGACGGGAGACCCGCCTCACCGAGCTTCTTGCGCGACAGTCCCGCATCCATGAATGTCCGCACGATCTCGTGGGCCAGGAAGTCGCCTTCCCCGAGCGCGTATACGTCCAGGTGCGGATGCCGGCCGAGGAATGCGACCTGCCGCTCCGGTTCCAAGGATATGTTCGGCCCACCCATGACCGTCAGGACGTCCGGGTTGGAGGCCCGGGCGCGACGGAAGAAATAGTGGCTGAGGGCCTCGTTCCAGACATAGTTGGTAAGCATCAGCACGTCCGGGGGTTCCCGGACGATCGCGTCGAGCAGCTTTTCCGGGTACACGAAGATCCGGCTGTCGATCTCGCCGGATCGGTCCTCGCGATCCATCACGGCCTTCATGTAGGCCACGCCGAGCGGCATGCAATCGTTGGCCAGGACCCCGGAATAGTTGTAACGCAGATCGCCGAGATAGACACGCATCGCCCGCTCCTTTCAATGGGCCGGCGCGTCAGGCGCCGGCACCTTCCAGTGCCGCAAAGTGGTCCCTGTACCAGGCAACCGTTCGGCGCAGGCCTTCGTCCATGCCGAGTTTCGGGGCCCAGCCGAGGACCGATTTCGCCTTGGATGCATCCAGGTATTGCTCGCGAATCTCCGCCGACGCGACGTTCTGGATGACCGGCCGCAGGTCGGTGCGCCCCATGATCTCCAGCACGCGTTCCGTGATCTCGAGCATCGTCGGGCGAAGCTCGAGGCCGAAATTGAAGGCCTCTCCGGCGAGCCGGTCGTCTTCCGCCAGCTTCTCCGCCAACTGGATGTAGGCCGACGCGGCATCCTCCACATAGAGGAAATCGCGGACGAACTTGCCGTCGCTGCGTATGAGGAAGGGCCGCTCGCGCAGCGTCGCCTCTATGACACCCGGGATCAGGCGGCTGAAATTCAGGTCGCCGCCGCCGAACAGGTTGCCGCAGCGCGCGATGCAGGCGCGCAGCCCGAACGTGCGCGCGTACATCGTGGTGATCAGGTCGGTGCAGCTTTTCGAGCAGTCGTAGGGAAACCGGCCCTGGAGGGGATGGCTTTCGCGATAAGGCAGGTCGGGCGAGTCTCCATACGCCTTGTCGGACGAGGCGACGAGGACCTGGCGCACGCCGGTCTGGCGGGCGGCCTCGAGCAGCATCCACGTCCCTCGGACATTGGCCTCGAGGGTGCCCACGGGATCCACCTTGGCGACCCCGACCAGCGTCTGTGCGCCGAGGTGGAAGACGGTATCCACCGAGTACTCGGCAAGGGCGCGGCGGACCAGGCCCTCGTCGGTGAGGGAACCACGTACGGTTTCCACCTGGTCGAGCCACCCGTCGCGGACGAGCAGGCTGCGCGGGGACCCGTCCCGGACGAGGGCGACCACCGCCGCGCCGCGCCGCACGAGCTCGGGGACGAGCCAGCTGCCGAGGAGGCCCGTGGCCCCGGTCACGAAGACCGGCCGCCCGCGCCAGAAGTCGGTCCCGGTCATCATGCGCCCTCCCCGGTTCGGATGGGTGTGTGGATCCATGGCGGCTGCCTGCCGGCGCACAGCCTTTCCAGTTCCTGTTGATCCTTGCTCGTGTCCATGGACTTCCAGAATCCGATATGCGTGTTGACGAACAGCCGGCCGCGCCGGGCGAAATCGGGAAGGACATCCTGTTCCAGATTGTGCCCCTTCCATTCGAGCAGCGCCTGCTTCTCGAAGACGAAGAACCCGGCATTGATCCAGTAATCCTTGACGAGAGGCTTCTCCTCGAAACGCTGGACCTTGCCCGATTCGTCGAATACGACGAGGCCGTATTGGGAGCGCAGGGGAACCGTCGTCAACGTGGCCAGTCCTCCGGATCTGATGTGGGAATCGAGGAGTTCCCGCAGGTCCAGGTCACCGAGGCCATCGCCATAGGTCGCAAAGAACCGTTCGCCGACGTGGGCGCCGCAACGGAAGATCCGGTCTCCGGTATCGGCATCGGCGCCGGTGTCCACGATGTTGATCTTCCACTCGGCGAAGCGGCCGAAGAAATAGTCGTGCAGCATCTCCTGGCGATGGCCGGCGGCGAGCACGAAGTTGTTGAACCCCTGGGCGGCATAAAGCTTCATCAGGTGCACCAGAATCGGCGTGCCGTTGATCGGCATCATCACCTTGGGCATGTACTCGGTGAAAGGGTAGGCCCGGGTTCCCTTCCCGCCACAGAGGATCACGACCTTTACGTCTTCCATCATCTTCCTTCGACAGGTTGGAAATACATGCCGGACCGCGCGATCCCTCGATCGGTCAGGGCGAATTCAACTGCTTGATCAGCTTGTAGTTCAGGATCATCTGCAGCGGTTTCAGGACGATGTCGTCGAGGAAACGCATGACCTGGCTGCGCCCGTGCTCGGGCACGAACACGATGTCGTCCGGCTGCAGCGGTGTTCCGGCGAGCGCCAGGTAAGGCCCCGGTTGGCCATCCGCCCCGCTGTCGACGGGAATGGCCTCCAGGTACCCGGATTCGGCGAGACGGATGATCGTCACGTCACCTTCGGAACCGGATCGCCGGAACCCGCCCGCCGCGGTGATCGCCTGCATCGCGGTGCCGGCGGTACGCAGCGGTACCGTCATCGGCGTGGTGACGTCGCCCGCCACGTAGACGACGGGTTGTCGTACCTGCATGGTGATCACCGACACCTGTGGCCGCACGAGGCGGGTGGCAAACAGGGTGTTCAGTCGTTCCGACAGTTCCCGGGCGGTCAGGCCGGCGGCCTGCACGTCGTTCACGATGGGCAGGGTGACGAAGCCATCCGGCCGGATGATCAGGATGCGCGAGGCCTCGGGAACGCGCCAGACCGCCACCTCGATCTGATCGCCGGCGGCGAGGACATACTCCTTCTGGAAGCGCACCGAGGATTTGACCACCGCCTGGGGGACGGCAATCCGCTCCGTACTTGTCCGGGAGCCGGCGCAACCGGCAAGAATCACGGCCGCCGCCGCCATCAGCGCCGCGCAACCCGCCAAACGAACCGCTGCCGGTCTCCGGACAACCTGCTCTCTCACGCTCATCCTCCGGTGGGCGGCTGCTGCCGCCGTCCGGGGATTATGCCATCACCGAAGTGGATGGCAACCGGCCGCGGAACCCCGACAATGCAGGCGCCGCGCCGCGCGAAGACCCTTGCGGCAACCATGGGATGCGCCGTGCCTCGGGAGGCGGGTCCGCCCGAAAAACCCCGGCACCGTGGTGATCGCGCGGCGGCCGGTCGATGGCAGTACGCCGGCACTGCGCGGACCCCCGTCCGCGCGGTGCGGAGACCGGTCAGCGGAGTGCCGGCGC
>DAOLKI010000022.1:0-13056 GCA_035331665.1 Rhodocyclaceae bacterium | reverse complement strand
ATCGCCCGCCGCGCGGCCCTGGAACTGCGCGCCAACGCCGTCGTCAACCTGGGCATCGGCATGCCCGAGGGCGTCGCTTCGGTGGCGGCGGAAGAGAAGGTGATCGACTTGATGACCCTCACCGCGGAGCCGGGCGTCATCGGCGGGGTACCGGCCGGCGGCCTGAATTTTGGGGCGGCGACCAACACCCAGGCCATCATCGACCAACCCAGCCAGTTCGATTTCTACGACGGCGGCGGTCTCGACATGGCGTTTCTGGGGCTGGCCCAGGCCGACCGGGAGGGCAACCTCAACGTATCCAAATTCGGTCCCCGCCTGGCCGGCGCGGGCGGCTTCATCAACATTTCCCAGAGCGCCAAGAAGGTGGTCTTCGTCGGCACCTTCACCGCCGGCGCACTGGAGGTGGCGGTGCAGGACGGCCGCCTGTGCATCGTCGAGGACGGCCGTGCCGTGAAATTCGTCGATGCGGTCGAGCACCGGACCTTCAGCGGCGCCGAGGCGAGTCGCCGCCACCTGCCGGTCCTCTACATCACCGAGCGCTGCGTCTTCCGGCTCACCCCGGAGGGCCTGGAACTGACCGAGATCGCACCGGGCGTGGATATCCAGAAGGACATTCTCGACCGCATGGGCTTCCGGCCCCTGATGCCGCGCCCGCCGGCCCTGATGGATGCGCGCATCTTCCAACCGGAACCCATGGGGCTGCGCCAGGACCTGCTGGACGTTCCGCTGCCCGACCGCCTGTCCTACGATCCCCAGCAAAACGTCTTTTTCGTCAATTTCGAGGGCCTGAACGTGCGGACACGGGAGGACGTGGCCCGGGTGCGCGAAGCCGTCGAGGCCAAGCTCGCGGACGTGCCCCACAAGGTCTACGCGATCGTCAATTACGACCGCTTCAGCATCGCTCCGGAACTGGTGGACGATTACATCGAGATGGTGAAGGGAGTGATGGAACGGCACTACCACGACGTGACGCGCTACACCACGAGCACTTTCCTCAGGGTTAAACTCGGGGAGGCTCTGGAGCGTCGAAGCGTCGCACCCCATATCTACGAGAACGCGGAGGATGCCCGTGCCCACCTGCGTCCTTGAACCCGCGCCGGGAAGCCGGCCGGAGAGGCAACTATGCTGCTAGGATCGCAGGTCAGGCAGCCGTAAGCAGGGCCTGCTATTGTTTTTCAACGGAGATCACCATCAGGAGGGAGTCATGGCTGCAAAGAACGATCAACTGAACGAATTGCACCGCAAGAACATGGAGGCCGCCATGCGCCTGGCGCAGCTCTCCATCGACAATTCCCAGCGCATCATGGCGCTGCAGACCGGACTGGCCAAGGACCTGTTCGAGAAGAGCGTCGAGAATGCGCGGGAGCAGGCCACCGCCAAGGACCCGGGCGCCCTGATGAACCTGCGTGCCCGCTACGCCCAGGACACGGCGCAGCGCATGATGCAGACGGCGCAGGAAATCGCCACGATCGGTGCGGAAGCCCGCAGCGAGTTCTCCCGCCTGCTGACGGAACAACTCGCCTCCGGCAGCCGCGACCTGTCGGATGCCTTCCAGGCCTTCTTCAAGAGCATGCCGGGGGGCGGCGGCAAGGCCATGGACGTCTTTGAAAACGCCATGGCCAACGCCAACAAGGCGTTCGACCAGATCGCCAAGGCATCCTCCGCCGCCTTCGAAGGCGTGAACGAAATGGCCAAGAAGGCGACGGCTCCGCGCGCCAAGAAGTAGGATCGCCCCCGGTCCGGTGCGACCGGAGGTCCGTTTCGGCAGAGGCCCGCCCGTGGAACGGCGGGCCTTTTTCGTCCATATCTCCGTTACAGGATTATTACTTTCGGCCTAATATAAGCGTAAGGACGTAGGGTTTCCATGACCTATGCCCATAACAATCAAGGAGGAGACCATGTCCGGCCATTCCTGGAGCCTGCGCCAGCGGCTGTTGTTCACCCTTGGCGCCACCTTCGTGGCGCTGACCGTCCTTTTCGTCGTGGTGCTCCACTCGGAACGGCAGTTGCTGCTCCAGGACAGGCAGGAAAAAGTCCGCAACCTCGTCGAGACCGCCCACGGCGTCATCGTCCGCTTCGAGGCGGAGTTCAAGGCCGGCCGGATGGCCGAGGCCGACGCGAAGAAAGCCGCGGCGGAAACCGTCCGCGCGATGCGCTACGACGGTACAGAGTACTTCTGGATCAACGACATGACGCCGGTCATCGTCATGCATGCCGCGAAGCCGGAACTGGAGGGCAAGGACATGTCGGCTCTCAAGGATCCGAACGGCAAGCTCCTGTTCAAGGAATTCGTGGAGGTCGTGCGCAAGGACGGCGGCGGCTTCATGGATTACCTGTGGCCAAAACCAGGCGCCGAGAAGCCGGTGGCGAAGATTTCCTACGTCAAGGGCTTCGCGCCCTGGGGGTGGATCGTCGGTACAGGCATCTACCTGGATGACGTGGACAAGCACTTCCAGGCGGCAGCGGTCAAGTTCCTGGCCTGGGCGTTCCTGATCGCCGCCGTGGTCGGCGTGTCCCTACTGCTGTTGCAACGCTCCCTGAAACGTCTGCTGGGCGGCGAGCCCCGGGACGCGGCGGCGGCCGCACGGCGCATCGCGGAAGGCGATCTGGCGACGGAAGTGGTCTGCCGCGCCGGTGACAACGAAAGCCTGCTCGCGGCCATGAAGTCGATGCAGGACCGCCTGCGCACCATGATCGCGGAAGTGCTGGCGGAGGCCGAACGCCTGACCAAGGACGCGGAAATCATGCAGACGACGTCCGAACACCTGGCCGACCGGTCAAGGAGCCAAAGCGAGGCGGCCCAGGCCATCGCCGCTGCCGTCGAGGAGATGTCGGTCAGCATCGACCAGATTGCCCACAGCGCCGGTGAGGCCAACGGCATCGCGACGGAATCCGACGGCTTGGCCGAGAAAGGCGGCGCGGTGATCATGGAGGTTTCGGCCGAGATCGGGCGCCTCTCCGAGGCCGTCAACCAGTCCTCCGGACAGATTCAGGAACTGGAACGCCACTCGGAGGAGATCAATTCCATCGTCAATACGATCAAGGAGATCGCCGACCAGACGAACCTGCTGGCCCTGAATGCGGCCATCGAGGCCGCCCGGGCCGGCGAGCAGGGGCGCGGATTCGCGGTGGTCGCCGACGAGGTGCGCAAGCTGGCCGAACGGACCACGACATCGACCGGGGAAATCGCCGCCACGATCGGACGCATCCAGACGGACACGCATGCGGCGGTGGCCAGCATGGATGCAGGGGTCGCGAAGGCCGGCCAGGGCGTGAGGCTCACCGAGCAGGCTGCGTCCTCCGTGGTGCGCATCCGGGACGGCGCGCGGCGCGTCTCGGACATGGTGACCGGCATCTCCGATTCGATCCGCGAGCAGAGCGCCGCCAGCAACGAAATCGCGCAAAGGGTCGAACGCATCGCGGAGATGACCGAGCAGAACGCGGCCGAAGTGGCCGGCACGGCCGCCGCGGCCAAGGACCTGCAGGAAACCTCCCGGGCCCTGCACGCCTCCATGGGGCGGTTCAGGATTCGCTGAGGGCCGGGCGGGATTCAGCGCCCTTGCAGGCGCGGTCGCGGCGAGGATCGCTCCCACGGAAATCGGCGAATACGGGCCCGGCGGGGCGTGATCGCGAGGGCGGCCTCCGGTGGCGCGGGTTTCCCCAGTGGCCGGTCAACGGATCTCCAGCAGGCTCTCGTCCCAGGCCGGGTGCTTCTCGAGGCCGATCAGGTTGGCCACTGTCGCGGCGATGTTGGACAGCCCGGCCTTCTCCAATTGCCGCAGCCCCAGCTTGCCGCCCGTGGCCCGGTCGTAGAGGATCAGCGGCACGG
This sequence comes from Rhodocyclaceae bacterium, assembly GCA_035331665.1. Lineage (GTDB taxonomy): Bacteria > Pseudomonadota > Gammaproteobacteria > Burkholderiales > Rhodocyclaceae > JAEUNJ01. The sequence goes on along the minus strand of DAOLKI010000022.1, from coordinate 9,227 downwards.
GATTCAGGGTGTGGGCGGTCTTCGCCTTGTAGGAGCCGTCCTTGTTCAGGGCGGGCTGGCCGGATTTCTTGTCCAGCTCGTACATCTCGTCGGCATTGCCGTGGTCGGCGGTGATCAGCGCCACGCCGCCGGCCGCGTCCACCGCCTGCAGCAGTCGGCCCAGGGCGAGGTCCACGGCCTCGACGGCCATGGTGGCGGCGCGGAAGTTGCCTGTGTGCCCCACCATGTCGCCATTGGCGAAGTTGCAGCGCAGGGTCTTGAACTGCCCGGTCTTCAGGGCGGCGATCATTGCATCGGCGATTTCGGCGGCCTTCATCCAGGGCCGCTGTTCGAAGGGGACCACATCGCTGGGCACCTCCCGATAGGTCTCGCCTTCGAACTTGCCTGAGCGGTTGCCGTTCCAGAAGTAGGTGACGTGGCCGTACTTCTGGGTCTCGGAACAGGCGAACTGGGCGATGCCGGCCTTGCTGAACCACTCGCCCATGGTGTCCCTGATGGCCGGCGGCGGCACCAGGAAACGCGCGGGCAGCTTCAGGTCACCGTCGTACTGGAGCATGCCGGCATAGGTGGTCTTCGGCGCGCGGACCCGGTCGAACTTGTCGAAGGCCGCCTCCTCGAAGGCACGGGTGATCTCGATGGCCCGGTCGCCGCGGAAGTTGTAGAAGACCACCGAATCGCCGTCCTCGATGGTGCCGATGGGCTTTCCGCCCTCGGCCACGACGAACTCCGGCAGGTCCTGGTCTATGGTGCCCGGGTGCTCCTCCCGCAGGCCGCGCACGGCGGAAGCGGCGTCGGGATATTGCGGGCCCTCGCCCAGCACATGGGTGCGCCAGCCACGTTCCACCATGGCCCAGTTGGCTTCGTACCGGTCCATGGTGATGCACTGGCGTCCGCCGCCGGAGGCGATGCGCGCGTCGAAGCCGCCGGTGGAGAGGTCCTTCAGGAAGGCCTCGAAGGGCACCACGTAATCGAGGGCGCTGGTCTCCGGCACGTCGCGGCCGTCGAGGAGCGCATGGACGCGCACCGTCTTTACCCCTTCCGCCTTGGCCTGGACCACCATGGCTTTCAGGTGGTCGATGTGGCTGTGCACGTTGCCGTCCGAGAAGAGCCCCATGAAATGGATCACCCCGCGCCCGGTCTTGGCGCCGGCGACGATCTCCTGCCAGGCCTGGCCCTGCCAGATCGTCCCGGCGGCGATGGCGTCCGACACCAGGGCCGCCCCCTGGGCATAGACCTGCCCCGCGCCGAGGGCGTTGTGGCCCACCTCGGAGTTCCCCATGTCGTCGTCGGAGGGCATGCCGACGGCCGTGCCGTGGGCGCGCAACCGGATGTTCGGGCAGCCGGCAAAGAGCCGGTCCAGGTTCGGCTTGCGGGCCGCGGCAATGGCGCTGCCGACGTCGGTCTTGGGCAGGCCATACCCATCCATCACGACGATGACGACGGGTCCCGCGATACCGGGAAAGGATGCGGATTTCTGAAGCATGGTGATCCCCGAGCGAAAAAAGGAAATGAGAGCATGCGGCGACGCGGCGCGTCAATCGCGGCCGTCGGTTCGCAGCCCGAGTCCCGGGCCTAACTTTCGGCGGGCCCCGCGTGTATGTTGGAGGATTCGCATCCCGGGACACCCTCCTTTCCGTCATGGCCGCGACGCCCTACCCCCACCTCCTCTCGCCCCTCGACCTGGGTTTCACGACCCTCCGGAACCGCACCCTGATGGGCTCCATGCATACGGGCCTCGAGGAGACCCGGGGCGGCTTCGCGCGCCTGGCCGCCTTCTACGCGGAGCGGGCGCGGGGCGGCGTGGGCCTGATCGTCACCGGCGGCTTCTCGCCCAACCTGGCCGGCCGGGTCTATCACTTCGGCTCCCAGCTCTCCTTCCGCTGGCAGGTGAGGAAGCACCGGATGATCACCGACGCGGTGCATGGGGCCGGCGGGAAGATCGCCCTGCAGATCCTGCACACCGGGCGCTACGGCTACCACCCGCTGTGCGTCGCGCCTTCCCGGCTCAAAGCCCCGATCAACCCCTTCACGCCCTGGGCGCTTACCCGCTCCGGCATCCGGCGCACGATCGCCGCCTACGCCCGCTGCGCGCGCCTCGCCCGGGAAGCCGGCTACGACGGCGTGGAGATCATGGGCTCCGAGGGCTATCTGATCAACCAGTTCGTCGCGCCGCGCACCAACCGGCGCACCGACGAATGGGGCGGCAGCTTCGAGAACCGCATCCGTTTCCCCGTCGAGGTCGTGCGCGCCGTGCGCGCCGCGGTCGGTGCCGAATTCATCATCGTGTTCCGCCTGTCGATGTTGGACCTCGTCGAGGACGGCAGCACCTGGGACGAGGTGGTCGCCCTCGGCCGCGCCGTCGAGGCGGCCGGCGCCACGATCCTCAACACCGGCATCGGCTGGCACGAGGCGCGGGTACCCACCATCGCCACGATGGTCCCCCGGGGCGCCTTCGCCTGGGTGACCGAAAGGCTGCGCGGCGCGGTGCGCATACCGCTCGTGGCCACTAACCGGATCAACACGCCCGAGACGGCGGAGCAGGTGCTGGCCTCGGGTCAGGCGGACATGGTGTCCATGGCCCGCCCCTTCCTCGCCGACGCCGATTTCGTCGCCAAGGCCGCGGATGGACGGCCCGACGAAATCGATACCTGCATCGGCTGCAACCAGGCCTGCCTGGATCTGGTCTTCGCCGGGAAGATCTGCTCCTGCCTGGTGAATCCCCGGGCCTGCCACGAGACGGAACTGGTCGTCGCGCGGGCGGGCGCGCCAAGGAACGTCGCCGTGGTCGGCGCGGGACCGGCGGGCCTGGCCTGCGCGGTCACCGCCGCGGGGCGCGGCCACCGGGTCACCCTCTTCGAGGCCGCGCCGGAAATCGGCGGCCAGTTCAACCTGGCCCGCCGGATTCCGGGCAAGGAGGAATTCGCGGAGACCTTGCGCTATTTCCGGCGCCGCCTGGAAATCCTCGGTGTGGAAGTCCGCCTCGGCTGCCGCGCGGACGCGGCGCTGCTGCGCGACGGCGGTTTCGACCGGGTGGTGCTGGCCACCGGAGTCACACCGCGGACGCCGGCGATCCCGGGCCTGGACGGCCCCACCGTGGCCGGCTATGCGGAAATCATCACCGGACGACGGATCGCGGGCAGGAGGGTGGCCATCGTCGGCGCCGGGGGCATCGGATTCGACGTGGCCGAATTCCTCACCCATGACGATGCCGGCGGGAACGCGCAGCAGCGTTACCGGGACGAATGGGGAATCGACATGGCCTACGCGGGGCGCGGCGGCCTGAAACGGGCCGAGGACAGGCCGGCCGGCCGCCAGGTCTGGCTGTTGCAGCGCAAGGCCACCCGGGTCGGCGAGGGGCTCGCCAGGACGACCGGCTGGATACGGCGCAACCTGCTGCGCAAACGCGGCGTGACGATGCTGGCCGGTGTCGCCTACGAACGGGTCGACGCGGCCGGGGTGCACGTGCGCATCGACGGCAGGCCGCAGGTGATTCCGGCCGACACGGTCGTCGTCTGCGCCGGCCAGGAGCCCCTGCGCGACCTGCTGCCGCCGCTCCAGGCCGCCGGCATTCCGACCACCGTGATCGGCGGTGCCGACGTGGCCGCCGAGCTGGATGCCCGGCGGGCCATCGAGCAGGGTACGCGGGTCGGAATCGCACTCTGATACGGGAGGCGCCCCGCGCGTGAGCACTATTGCAGACGGCGGGCGGCGCCCGGGTGAACCCTTCTTCCCGACGCCATCCTCCCGGCGCTGGGGGATGGCTTATGGCGCGTGGGCGGCGGGGGCGGTGGCCGCGTCCCTCGCCGTCGGCGGCCTCTCGGCGGAAAACCTGACCCGGCTGATGGTGATCGCATTCCTGGCCTGGCAATGGACATGGCGCAACCGGATCGCCAAAGCGTTCGCCGGATGGGCACCCCGCGCCCGTTTCATCGTGCTGGGCACCGCGCTTGCCGCGGTCGTCGAGGGATTCCACATGATCTCCCGACCCGTGTTCGATGGCTTGCGCATCACCGCCGAGACACCGGTATCGAGGGCCGTGGCGAACTATGCGCTGGATCTCGCATTCACCGTCCCGGCCTACGTCGCGATCCTCGCCGTCATCTGGTGGTTCATCCGTCGCTACCGTTACGCGCCATGGCTCTATGCCCTTGTCTTCGGTCTCGCCCAGGCCCTGGGGGACGGGGGGCTGGCCTACTTCGCCGAACGCCCGGCGATGTTGGCCTTCCTCCCCTACCCGATGACGAACTATCACGCGATGAACGTGGTGCCCTTCCTGGCGATCGCGGACCGGCTGGGTCCGGACAGGGGGGCGGGACCGGTCCGCTGGCTGGCGATCCCCGCCGTGATCGCCACCTACTTCGCATGCGGCGCACTGATCCGGTGGGTCGGGGCCGCGACGGTATTGCCGTGAGCGGTACCCCGCCGGCGCGGGGAAGGCACGCTGTCGCGGTGTTACCATCATGTCGTCGGCGGACGGTCCGGCGCAACTCAACACTCGGGAGCCCCCCATGATCGAACTCGAGGTCAACGGCATACGCCGGCGGCTGGACGTGGAACCGGATACGCCGCTGCTCTGGGCCCTGCGCGACACCCTGCAGCTGACGGGGACCAAGTACGGCTGCGGACAGGCCCTGTGCGGAGCCTGCACGGTACATGTGGACGGGACGCCCGTGCGGGCCTGCTCGGTACCCGTGTCCTCGGTCGCGGGACGCCGGGTCACCACCATCGAGGCGGTGGACCGAAACCGTATCGGCCGGGCCGTTCAGGAAGCCTGGCGGCGGCTCGACGTGGTCCAGTGCGGCTATTGCCAGTCCGGGCAGATCATGAGCGCCGTCGCCCTGCTGGCCCGCAACCGCAAGCCCACCGACGCGGACATCGACGGCGCCATGGCGGGCAACCTGTGCCGCTGCGCCACCTACCAGCGGGTCCGGGCGGCGATTCACGAGGCCGCCAAGGCCCTGGGCTAGGAGGCCATCATGTCCGACACGATCCGCCATGACATCCGGAACCTGAGCCGCCGCCGTTTCCTGCAGGGCGGCGCGGGACTGACCCTGGGCTTCTGCATGCCCGCCATCGCCGCGACCCCGGCGGCCGGTCCCGGCAAGGCGGGCGAAGGCCTTGCTGTCCCCGGCGCCTTCACCCCGAATGCCTTCGTGCGCGTCGGCACCGACGATACGGTGACGGTGATCTCCAAGCACCTGGAGATGGGCCAGGGTACCTACACGGGCCTCGCCACCCTCCTCGCCGAGGAACTCGATGCCGACTGGAAGACAGTCTCCGTGGAAGGCGCTCCGGCCGACGCCGCGCGCTACAACAACCTGTTCTGGGGGCCCGCCCAGGGCACGGGCGGCAGTACGGCCATGGCCAATTCCTGGGAGCAGATGCGCAAGGCGGGCGCCGCAGCCCGCGCCATGCTGGTGGCCGCGGCGGCACGCCGCTGGGACGTGCCGGCGGCCGAAATCACAGTACGGGACGGATGGGTCAGCCACCCGGCCTCGAAGCGCAACGCCCGCTTCGGGCAACTGGCGGCGGATGCGGCGAAGGAGACCGTCCCCGCGGAGGTGAAACTCAAGGATCCGAAGGCCTTCCGGCTCATCGGCCGCCGGGCGTCCCGCCGCGACAGCGTGGCCAAGACCGACGGGACGGCCATGTACACCATGGACGTCCGGCTGCCGGGGATGCTGGTCGCCGTGGTCGCCCATCCGCCCCGCTTCGGCGCAAAACCCAAGTCCTTCGACGCCGGCCGTGCCCGTTCGGTCAAGGGCGTGGTGGACGTCGTGCAGATTCCCCAGGGTGTCTCCGTGCTGGCCAGGGACACCTGGAGCGCCAAGAAGGGCCGGGATGCCCTGTCCGTCACCTGGGACGAGCAGAGCGCCTTCCGCCGCGGCAGCAACGAGATACTCGCCGCCTACCGGGAACTGGCGAAGACGCCGGGCCTGGTGGCGAAACAGGCCGGCGACCCCGATGGGGCCTTCGCGAAGGGCGTGCGCGTGATCGGTGCCTCCTACGACTTCCCGTACCTGGCCCATGCGGCAATGGAACCGATGAATTGCGTCGTTCGCCTGACCCCCGGCGGCCTGGAGGTGTGGAACGGCGAGCAGATGCACACGGGCGACCAGCATGCGCTCGCGGGCCTTTTCGGCCTGAAGCCGGAGCAGGTGACCATCCACACCATGTACGCCGGCGGGAGTTTCGGCCGCCGTGCCAGCAAGGACGCGGATTACGTGCTGGAAGCCGCGCACATCGTGAAGGCCATCGGCGGCAAGGCGCCGGTGAAGATGGTCTGGCTGCGCGAGGACGACATGCGCGGCGGTTACTACCGCCCCTTGTTCCATCACGCCCTGGAGGCAGCCTTGGACGGCGAAGGAAAACTCGTCGGCTGGCGGCACCGGCTGGTGGGCCAGTCCATCCTCGCGGGATCCCCCTTCGAAGCGGCGATGGTGAAGGACGGCATCGACATGGTGTCGGTGGAGGGGGCGGCCAACCTCCCTTATGCGATCCCGAACCTGCGCGTCGACCTGCATACCCCGAAGGACGTGGGCGTCCCCGTACTGTGGTGGCGCTCCGTGGGTTCCTCGCACACGGCCTTTTCCACCGAGACCTTCCTGGACGAGGTGGCGGCCGTCATGGGCCGCGACCCGGTGGCGCTCAGGCTCGATCTGCTCGACGGGCATCCGCGCCATGCCGCCGTATTGCGGGTGGCGGCCGAACAGGCCGGTTGGGGCAAGCCCCTGGGACCCGGCAAGGCCGGCGAACGCCGGGGCCGGGGCGTGGCGGTGCACGAGTCCTTCAACACCTATGTCGCGGAAGTGGCCGAGGTGACGGTGGCCCGGGACGGCGGCATACGCGTGGACCGGGTGGTCTGCGCGGTGGATTGCGGCACCGCCATCAACCCGGACAACGTGCGCTCCCAGGTGGAAGGCGCGGTCGGCTTCGCCCTGTCGGCGGCGCTGCACCAGTCGATCACGCTGACCGAAGGGCGCGTGGACCAGGGCAACTTCGACGGCTTCCCGACGCTGCGCATGGGCGAGATGCCACGGGTGGAGGTGCACATCCTGCCCTCGGAGGCGCCGCCTACCGGCATCGGCGAGCCGGCGGTGCCGCCCCTGGCGCCGGCGGTGGCCAACGCCATCGCGGCAGCCACCGGCAGGCGCCTGCGCCGCATGCCTTTCGAGACGGCAAGCCTGAAGGCCTGAGGCGGCGGCTCAGGCACGGGCGCCGCCGGACCGGAATCGCCGCGTCCTCCCCGGGGAACGGCGCTCCGGCAGGGCCCTGCCGTTGGATTCCCGCGCGAGCGGTGTCCACGCCGCGACATCGACGCCAGCGGCGCGAAGGCTCCCGAAGTCGGGCGCCGCGCCGATGCCGCGTGGTCGGCGCCCTGATCCGGTACGCCCCTTCCGCGGGACCGCCAAAATAATTCATGTATCATTGTGCCGAATCGCTCCGGTTCGGTCCCCGGGGAATCATGAGGAATTCGCGCGCGCACGGACGGCCCCGTTTCCGGCGGATGCCCTGCGGGGCCGCAGGCATGTCTCCGCGAGCCAAGGTCTGGCGGACCGGGCGCCGGAAGTCGGTGCACGGCGCATTTCTTCGAGGAGACCGAGTGGATTTCCGTTGTTCCGGCCATCCACCATGGATGGAACGCCCATGTCGGCACGGGCGTGGAAACCGTCCGCTGGCGGCAGGCCCGCACCCTGCCCAAGGCACTGGCGGATGAAGACCTTCGGGTTCATCCCCGAACCACCGTCGGCCACGGCCCTGGGAGGGACGTATTCCGGCGCCGAAAGGCGGCCCCCCCTGGGTCCGGCCACCCGATGATCGCCGTCCATGGCGGCGCCCGGGCCGCTTTGGCCCCGTGAGGAAGGCGCCGGAACGGCCGAGCTCGTTCGTCCGGGGCATTTTCCGGCGCTTTGCCGCGAACCGGGATCTGATGATGGCGGGCGCGATCGCCTATTACGCGCTGCTTTCCCTGGTGCCGTTGACGATCCTCGCGGTGATTGCTCTGTCGCACCTGATCGCGCAGGACGAGTTGATGGCCGCCCTCGCGCAGTACCTGGAATGGCTGGTCCCGAGCCAGTCCGCGGCGGTGCTCGCGGACGTGTCCGCCTTCCTGGAGAACCGGATTGCCATCGGTGTCATCCTGCTCGCGACGATGCTCTTTTTCAGTTCCGTCGCGTTCTCGGTGTTGGCCGACGCCTTGCGCACCATCTTCGCCCATCGCGGCGATACAGAGGACAGACACCCGATGGTATCGGCCCTCTTGCCCTACAGCTTCGTGTTCCTTCTGGGCCTTGCCTTGCTCGTCCTGACGGCGGGTTCCATCGCACTGCAGTCCATGGCCTCCGGAAGCGTGACCGCCTTTGGACGGACCTGGTCGCTGGACGGCCTGTCCGGGATCCTGCTCTACCTCCTCGGCATGGGTGTCGAGACGGTGATTCTCGCGCTCGTCTACCTTGTGATGCCCGTGGGACGGACGCATCCCAAGCACGCGCTGGCGGGCGGACTCACCGCCGCCTCCCTGTGGGAGGTCGTCCGCCATGTGCTGATCTGGTATTTCGCCACGCTGTCCAAGGCCAGCATCGTCTATGGATCCCTGACGACGGCGGTGGTGGCCTTGCTCTCGCTGGAGGCGGCAGCCGCCCTGCTGTTGCTGGGCGCGGAAGTGATCGCCGCCTATGAACAGATCGGCCGGCGCCCCGCTCCCCGGTTCCCTTGAACCCCGGCGCGTGAAACAGGCGGCGACCGCTCAGTCCGCCCGCGTCGGCGCAACGGGCAACCGTTCCAGAATTTCCGCCAGAACTGCCTCCAGTGCGGTGATCCGGGCCTCGAGGTCCGCCAGCCGGTCCGCGTCGCCGCCCACCGCGCCGGGCGCCTCGGTGGCGCGGCGCGTTTCGGCCGCCACAGGCGGTGGCTCCCCACTGAACAGGTGCGCATAGCGACACTCACGCTTCCCGGGTTCCCGTGCCAGGCGGACGACGAATGGGCCGTCTTCCCTCGCGGCAAGGCCCTCCAGGGCGGCCTCGACTTGCGCGGCATCGGCAAAGGGCGCCATGCGGCTCGCCCGGCTGCGCAACTCACCCGGGGTCTGCGCGCCACGCAGGAACAATTCGCAAACGATGGCCAGCTCCTGGGCGGAGAACTTCAGGGTGCCGTATTCCGTGTTGCAGAATCTGTGCCGGTACTTGGGCACCCGGCTGCCGTAGCCCCCCTGCTCCGCCACGTGGAAC
>DAOLKI010000021.1:0-13303 GCA_035331665.1 Rhodocyclaceae bacterium | reverse complement strand
CTCACCGTTCCGATCTGCAGGCTCATCGCCGCGCCCCCCGCTTGAGGGCCTCGCGGCCCAGGGCGGCAGTCATCTCTGCCACCACATCAGGGGCTGCGCTCATCGGGTAGCGGCGGCCGTCGAGGTGTAGATTGACCGGCGTCGGGGTGCTCGCCCGGGAGGCCGGCGCCGGCAGCGCCGGAATGCGCAGCCGCGAAAGCGCCCCGCCGTCGGCGTAGCGGGGCAACTGCATGGCGTTGAGGCGCCGCATGAAATCCGCTCCGTAGTAGCGCACGGCCGGAAGCTGCATGACCCACTCGCCGGGCGTGCCCCAGTAGAGCATGTTGTCGGCGCGGTCGTGGGGGGCGGAGCCGGGCAGGGGGCCGCCGGTGGCGAAGCCGGGGGCGGCCAGCGCCGAGAGCGGATTGGCAGGCGGCACGCCACCGCCGGCGCTCACGGTATTCACCGTCACCGTCACCGTCTTGTCCTGCAACGCCGCCAGTTTCCCTTCCACCTCGGCGATCTTGTTGATCGCCTGGGCAATTTCGATATTCACAGGGATCGCCGCCGCCTCGCCCTTCAGCTGGGCGAGCTTGGCCTCGGCCTGGACCAACTGCTCGTTGAGCCCCTCGCCGCGCTTCTCCAGGGCGGCGGCTTCGGCCTCCTTGAGTTTGGCCTGGGCTTCCAGGGCCTTTGCCTGGAGCTTTCCGGCATCCTCGATGGCGTTCGCCGCCTCGTTGTCATCGGCGATCTTGTTGGCTGCCTTCAAGGCCCGCTCGGCCTCCTGGGCCGCTTTCTCGGTGGCCCTCTTAGCCACCTCGGTGCGCCCGTCCAGGCGCGCCGCCTCGGCCACCGCCTGGGCGAAGGACGATTCCCGTGACGCATCGCGGAATTCCCCGACCGCCTTGTTGCTCGCCTCTTCCGGCGTCAACCCCTTGTCTCGGCGGGCGGCGGCCGCCTGGGCGGCGCTGGCAGTGGCCCCCGCCGCCTTCTCCTTCAGCTGGGCCGCCTGCTGCCTGGCCGCCTCGGCCTCCCTCTTGTTCTCCTCGATCGCCTTCCGGATCGCTTCCACCAGGCGACCGTAATCCTTGATCTGCTCCTCGATCGCATCCTTCTTTGACTTGCCCACCTCGCCGGCCAGGATTTTCTCCCGCTTGGCCTCCAGCTCAAGCAGATTTCCCGTCGCCTTCAGGTGCTGCCGGCGCAGCGTCTCCCCGGCCAGGACCGTGTCGATATAGTCGTTGTAGGCCGCCGCCTGCTCCCGGTATTGGGCGATCTCCGCGTCAAATTTCCCCCCTTTGTTGTTTCGGGTCAGGTCGACGACCTTTGCGGCCGCATAGTCCCGGGCGCCCTTGATGGCCATCTGATAGGCCTCGTACGCGTCGTCGCCGAACTCCCTTACCCCCTCGGCGTCCCGCCGAGCCTGGCCTGCGAACTGGGAGTTCGACGCGATCAGCGTCTGGATTTGCCCATCCAGGGCGGCCGTTCTCGATCTAGCCTCGGTCGCAGCCGCGCCCCACTCCAAAAGCCACTTGACCCCCTCAAAAAGCGCTGCGAAAACGAGCCCCCCGGCCAGAAGGCGCATTGCCCCAGCCAATAGCGACACTCCCCGGGCGGCAACGCCTGCCGCGGCCCCGGTGGCGGAAATCCCCGCGGCCGCCGTGGGAGTTGCCAGCGCGAGCAGCCGGCTGCCGGCCATCACGGCCACAATGGCCTCTGCCAGAGGTACCAGCACGGCAGAGAAGTGCCCAGCCGTCACCGCAGCGTTGGCCATAAACTCCGCCGCCCCCGAAAAAACCTCGGCAAATTGCGTGGCCAGGCGGTCCAGTTCCCCAGAATCGGCCATCTGGCCAATGCGCTCGGTGATCGTCCGAATCGCCTCGGACACCCTATCCAGGAGCCCCGATTCGGCGATACGCAACTTGAACTCGGTGAAAGCGTTTTCCAGACGCTGCAATTGAGCGCGGGCGGACTTTTCGGCGGCGGGAAGGGCACCCTCCACCGAAGCCTGGAGGGCCTCCGCAAAGCGTGGCAGGAACTGCTCCGAAGAGATCGCCCCCGCCTCAAGGAGTTTCCCGAGCTCCTCAGTCGTCACCCCCATGGCCTTGGCCGCAACCTGGAAAGCCCCTGGCAGCCGCTCACCCAGCTGGCCGCGCAGTTCCTCGGCGCTCACCGTGCCCTTGCTCATCATCTGCGAAATTGCCAGCAAGGCGCCGCTCTGCTCCTCCGCACTCAACCCCATGACGGCCCCTGCGGAGGCCACGGCCTGGAACACCGCCCGTGCTTTGTCACCCGCCAGGCTGGTGCCCAGGGCGGCGGACTGCAACTTGGCATAAGCTTTGGAAGTCCCCACCAGTTCCAGGCCAAGTTTGTTGGCCAACCCGCTGGCAAAGCGCATTTCCTGGGCCGCTTTCTCAACATCTCCGCCCGAGGCGAAGTTGAACTGCGTTTTGAGGCTATCAAACTCGACACCAGTGGCGACCGAACTGCGCAGCAGCGCCACCGCTTGCTGAGCCGCAAGCGCCGCCGCAGCCATCGCAGCCATGCGATGCGCCGCGCTAGCCATGGAAGCACCTGCAGTCGCGGCAGCGGGAGAGGTCCCGATCAGTTCCGCGTTCAGGGCCGCCACCTTGAGCTTGGCCGCTTGGCTAGCCCGGCCTATCTCCTCGGCCGCGGCCCCGTTGGCCCGCAGGCTGGCCACCGCCCTGTTCACCTCGGCGATCTGGGCGCGAATATCAACTACGGACCGTTGCCCGATCACGCTGAGACTGGCATTGATCGCCTGGCTGCGAGCCAGCGCAGCGGCCTGCACCGACTGAGCAAGGCCGGCCGCAGCTGAATCCGGACGGGCGGCCAGGGTTTTTTCAATGGCCCGCGCGGCTTGGACGGCATCCCCCTGCACCCGCCGGAAGCCCTCGGCCATTACCGCTGACGCCCCTGCCGCCTTCGCAGCCATCGCTTGTAATTGCGCGTTGACCGCATCCGCGCCAGGCCGCACCTTGGCCGAGTCGACCGCAACCTCGACGCTGACCGCCATTTTTTCTGTCATACGCTATACTCCAGCCATGCAGATCACCTTCGACCGTGCCCTGATCGCCGCCCTCGCGCTGTGCTACCTGCTCGCTCGCCTCGGTGCTCCAAGCGCTCTCGCCGGAATTTCCGTGGCGCTCTTGGCTGTCCTGGCCGTCCGGATCGCGGGCAGCGCCCTAGGCTGGATCCTCACCGGGCGCTGACCGCCTGCTCGGCCTCCTCCACCGCACCCCTGAACATCGCCCAGGTGTATTGCCACGCCGCCGCATGACCGTGCGCGCGGATCAAGCAGGAGACGGATCGCACGAGCTGTGAGGCAGGGTCTCCATGAGGCGCCGCGCCTCGCTCAGACGGCGGCGCCAGGTCGCGAAAAAAAGCGCGTTCACCTCGCGGATGGCATCAACCAGAGGCACCAGCTCAGACGGCGCAAAACCGCCGAGGGCATCGGGATCGAGGTCGCTAAAAACGGGGATATCGGAAAGCGCCAGGTCTTGCTCGGCGAAGAGGTCATCCACGACCGCATCCCCAGTGCGCGACGGCACAGCCTCCAGCCACGCCCGCAGCTCGTCGAGCGTGAGCTCGCGCGCCATGACGCGGCGCTCCCTGATCATCACTTCTTTGATCAGGCGCACGACTCAAATCCCGCCGACCAAGACTTCCATGTACTGGCTGAGCCCGACGCCGGTGACGCTGTCGTCTACCAGCAGCTCGCCCTCCACGTCGAACGACAGAAAATCGTCGCCGATGAACTCCAAGCTCTTGGCCGGGCCGAATTTCACGCGGTGCAACACCGCCACGAAGGGCTGATTGCTGCGCTCGTTCACGCCGTCGAACAGGACTCGCCCCTCCTGGATCAAGTTCACCAGCGCCTGGATGCGCTGCGCCTTGAGCTTGGTGTAGTCGACGTGGATCGTCGAAGCCGCGGTGATGGCGCCCGTGGAGAGCACCACGATGCCGCTCCGCTTAACCACGTAATCGGTGCCAGCCACGTACGTGGTGGTCCCCGCCACATTGGTCACCACCGGCGCGATCGCCGGGTCAGGCAAATGATTGAAATCGATCAGGCGATCCAGCGTCACCACCGTGTGAGCCTCATTGGCCACCGCGGCGGCCACCACGGCGGTGGCGGTACCGCCCAAAGCGAGGGCCAGTACGGTGGCCGATACGTGGCGGAATTTGAAGGCAACGGTTGCGGACTTGAAACGCTCGAAAGAGTCATCCAGGCCGCCGCCGGGGTTCTGGAAATCCGCCACCTCCTTTTTCTCGGTCGTGACCGAGAGCGTCATCTGGCTCGTATTGCCGAGCGCCTCGCCGGCGCGGACGCCGACGGGGCTGAGGTAGGGCGTGCCCTTGTAAATTGCGGTTTTAATGGCCATGGAACAGACTCCTGTCTAGGTGTACGAACGGACACCTGGAGTCTTGCACCCCGCCGCGCCGCGCAGCAGGGGGACGGGCGTCGGGGGACGCCCGGTTGAGCGGACACTAAAACCGGCTGCCGCGCACGAAAAGCTCGCCCTCGGCGGCGCCCGCATAAGGCGCGTCGGCCTCCCAGCGCCAGGCCCAGATCCCGGCCGCCCCGAGCGGCACGTCAAGCCGATACACCCCCGCCGCATCCCGCACTGGCCCTGCCGCGGCGCCGTAGGTCGCCGTGCTGACCGTGCCGTTTGGCGATCGCACGATACAGCGCAACGCGCCGGGGTCTGCCGCCAGACCGGACGCATCAAAAATCTCGACCCCGAGGCGCGCCACCTCGCCACGGGTCCAGTAACTATTACTCATGCCACCCCCAGACGAGTCACCCGCGCCTCTACCCGCGCTGCCCGCGTGACGGAGGGGAAGAGCGCACCAACGCCCACGACCTCGTCGCCGGCTGCAGGACCGGCAGAAACCCCCCCGGCGCCGTGCAGAGCCACACCGGGCACCACCACGGCTACCAGGGGCGCTCCAGCAGCCACGACACCAGCCCCAGAAAGGCTGGCGCCCGGGGCTGCCACACCACCACTACCGCCGCTCGCCGCCCCGGCATTGACCGTGCCGCCTCCCGTGAGGGCAGCGCCTGGCGCCACGACATCGACAGCTGCAGCACCGGCATTCACCGCCCCCGCGCCGGTGAGACTGGCGCCTGGGGCCGTCACGCCACCGCCCCCACCACTGGCCGCCCCGGCATTGACCGTGCCGCCCCCGCTCAGGGCCGCGCCAGGCGCTACCCCCAGGAGCAGGATGGCCGTATCGCTGCCCACCAGCACGTTGTCCGCAAACACGTCGTAGGCCAGGCTGTAGGCCCCCGCAGGAGCGTCGAACTCGAGCGCCCCATCCTCGAACACGAACGCCTGACCGGCCGCAGGCCACGCCGTCACCCGCAGACGCAGTTGCTGCCCAGGCCGGGTCAGGGCCTCGTCGTACAGCAGGCCCGGGCCGTAGTCCCCCGTCCCCGTCGCCGCCAGGATGTCCGCTGCCAGGATGCCCACCAGGGGCACCCCGAGAACCCGGCGGCCACTCGTGACGCGGTTGAGGTTACGCAACATCACGCCACCACCGCGGGCTGGTAGAACACCCCGGACCCGTCATCCGTGCGTACCAACAGTATCCCGGCACCGGCTGGCAGACCGGACAGCGCCAACACACCACCCGCGTTCGTGGTGCCCGCCCCGTGGGTAAGCAGGGTGGGATTGGCGCCAATGCCGGGGCCGAGCCACCACGTCCACACTACGGGCACATTCGCGAGCAGAGAGCCCGCGTTATTTTCCATGGGGTCGCTCGAAAGCGCCCCAGTGGCCACTCCGCCTGTAGCCCCCCCGGCAGTGACCGATCCGCCGCCCGCCAGCGATGCCCCCGGCGCAGACAAGGGGTCTCCGCCGGCCAGGCCTGCGGCCACACTACCAGCGCCCGCCAGGCTGGCGCCCGGCGCGACCGCAGGAGCGCCACCATTCCCGCTCGCCGCCCCGGCTGCCACGGCCCCAGTGCCGGTCAGCGAAGCCCCTGGGGCCGATACGGCCCCGCTGGCGGCGGCAAACAGTCTAGTCCCGTCGGGGAGCAGGCCGCTCCCGACGTCGTCCGCCAGGGCGCCGGAGGGGAGCAGTTTGTAGGCCATTTAAATCACCGTCGGGACAGGGTGTGCCCACACGGTCACAGTCGGCTTTCCGATCACCAACCGGGCCATGGCATACCCCGCCTGTGCGGGCGCAGGGACGCTGACAGTCGCTTTTTGGGCCAGCGGTGAAGCCACGCCAGGCGCCGTCCAGGCGGCAGCGCTGGTGGCCAGGTTGACCGCCGCAGCGATCTGCGACGGCCTGCCGGTCGCCAGCCCATACAGCCAGCTGCCAGCGCTGTCGAACACGTCGACCTCGATCCAGGCTTCGGCGGTGGTGAGGGCGAGGTTATCGGTCAGCACCTCCATCTCGACCGTGCGCGCCGTACCGGCCGCCAGAGAAATGTACACGGGCATGCCCCGCAGCTCTGTGGCAGGGGCTTTGCATCCCGCGCCGGTCACCCACTTACGCGAATAGCCCCCGCTCAACAGCACCGCCAGATCCGACTGGATGTCGCCGTTATGCCGCTTGCTCCAGGCGGGGTAGTGCGTTGCCCCCACCTGGTAATCCACCAGATCGACCTCTGCGCCCACGAGCGACCCGCCGCCTGGGCCACCCGTCCAGCCCGCGGGCAGCGTCACGCCCCGCAGCACGGCGCTGGCTCCGCCGGAGCCTGACGTCGAAATCAGGCTAGCGGTGGTCGCCGCGCCCGACGCGTCGAATCCATCCACGGTGAGACGGGCGCCCCTCTGGTCGGCCGCTAAATTGAACAGCCCCGTCAGCGCGCTGGAGCCGGCGGCCAGGCCCCCATCCTTGATGGTGACAATCCCGTTCGCTTTGATCCGCTGCCCGGCGTTCCCCCCCTTGATCCGTGTGTTGATGAGCGTGACATTGGCGCCAGTACCGGCGCCTGAGGGGCCAATCACCCAGGTACTGGTACTGGCTGTCCCGGGCCGTCCGATCGTGCAATCTTCGAGCACCAAGACATTGCCAGACGTGGCCCCGATGTTGAGACTCATCGCGGAGGCCGTGTTGGACTCCAGGGAAACCCCTGCAAGGTAGCCGCACCCGCTAATCGAGCATCCCGTCGTCGAGCTCACGAACGAAGCTCCGGGGGAAACCGAGGCGAGTCCGGACACGGCACCCGGCACCCCCGAGAGCACTCGACAAGGGGCGCTTACCGTCCCTGGCAGCGCGAAGGAAATCCCGGCCGATGTCTCGGCATGAGCATTCGAGACAAGCAAATCATCTCCCGCGGCCAGGGCGGCAATGGCCGTGGCCAGCGTAGTCGCCGCCTTGGCCCAGGTGTCATAGGGAGCCGTGTTGCTCCCCGTCGAAGACAAGTGTATTTGTGCCATGCGCTACTCCAGTGCAAAAACCTGCATCGGCTCATTGACCGAATTGATGACCCCGCAGCACCTCAGCGCTGCAGACGCCCAGAAGCGGCCGAACGTCCCGTTTGTGGCGCCCACCGTTGGCGAGCCAGCCGCGGCCGGAACCTCGCTCAGCGTCCATCCCGTAAGGTAGGACGCGGACCCGACTGGCGGCGGGTCCAGGCGATAGAGCGAGGCCGAGCCAGACGGCCAGATGAGGTAGCAATCCCAGGGCGGGTAGTAGGCCATACCCGTGCGACCATGCCACCCAGGCCACGAAAACCCCACAGGACCGGACACCACTGCGTAGCCGTGGGCGCCATGCCCGAAATCCAGTATCTCCAGCTCAGCCTCATTGTGGGCACCGCCCGAAAAAGCCGAATTGCCCCGACACAACACGATATCCCGGGGGGCGTCATACCGCGCGGCACAGTAAGCGCCGCGATCCAGCTCGTACCCGATCTGATTGCCCCAGGAGAGCGTGCCGACGTTGAACGGGTACACCCGCGCGAGTCCCGTCGCGGATCTCAGAAATCGATGTCGAAGACTGTCGTAGACCCACATCCCCCAGGCGTTGACCGTGGAATACGGAAAGATTCTGATATCGCTCGCCTTGTCAACGTAATCCCTCAGCAGCGGGTCGAACCGCGCTGCCCAGACCCCGTAGCTACCGGCCAGAAATTGACTCCCTCCACCGTTCCAGAGGTAGCCGTCCCGGCAGACCGAAAGATTCCAATACGTATGCACAGCCCGCACGCGGCCGTCCGGGTAGGTTCCGCTACCGCCGTTGTCCAGGACCCCCGCGACAGGCGCCCAGCCCGACCAGGTGCGCGCGGCACTGCCCGATGGCGGTGCCGTCAACTCCCACGCCGGAGCGTCCTTGCCCAGAGCCAGACTGATCACCTCGTTGCCGGCGTAGTCCCCATGCCCACCGCCGCTCACGTAAAGCTGCCGCCGATCCTCATGCCACGCCCCCCCACACCACGCGCCGATGATCGACGCGAAGCGGTTACCGCTCATGGTGGTCGAGCCATTCCACGGCGCGTTGCCGGTGAGTGGGTTGAGTGCCGGATTGCTGTAGGGATTGATCGCTGCCGGCGTGTCGCCCACCGTGCCCCAATGCCCTTGGGCCATGGCGCGCCGCCACGCCGGCAGCGCATGCCGGCCAGCGCGCAGGCGTGCGCCGGCCGGGACTGTGTAACTTTCCCCCATGGCCACAGCAGGCTTACTGCGGGGTGCTGAAGTCGATGGTCGAGGGCTGCACCACGAAATCCACGCCGGTGGCGGTCACGTCCGAGCCGAAATCGTTGACCCACACCAGCTCATCCGCGCTGGCCGCTCCCCCGCGGGATTTATAGCAGACCATTTTCCGGGCCGTCAGCGTCACCGCCGAAAACGTCGTCGTTGGCCACGTCCAGCGCACCCGGTGATTGACAGTGTCCTTGACCACGGTAGGCACCACCGCAACCCCGCCGGCCGTGTAGCCGGCCCCGGAGACCTCGCTGGTCACGTCGGACCGCCGAGTATGGGCGCCCCGGTCCTCCGTGTACCCGGAGGTAGTCAACAGGCACTTAAACGGGTCCGTCTTGACTATTTGCCCGCCGAACACATCGTCCAGGAACGAGTCATACACCAGGTCGGCCGCGAGGGCGGGAAACGCGGTCGCAGCCAGGGCGGCCACAATCAACAAAAGCTTTTTCAGCATGAGCAATCTCCTTGCGGGTGGTAAAAATCAACTCCAGGGCCGCGCCACATCCAGGGCGTGGCGCGTGGTGAGCTTGAGCTTGACGGCATGGCACAGCACGCCGGAAAACATCGCCGGGCCGCTGTCGGCCAGGTCGGGCACGAAAGGCCCGTCGTCCTTGGGCCAAAACACCAGGCCCCCCAGGGTCGGGTCGGCGCGCCAGGCGTCCAGAATGGCGTCGATCAGGGTGTCGAAGGCGATCTCGCTGCGGCCGGCGTCGTCCAGGGCCATGAAGCCGCGGATTTCCCAGTCGGTGTGCACCACGTTCTCGTCGGTCACCTCCCGGCGAGCCACCCGGCGCACGTGCCAGCCCAGCACCCGGCCGCCACCGGGCGCGTAGAGCGCGCGGAACGCCCCTTCGCTGGCGGCATAGCGCTCGTAGTCGAACACCTGGCCGACGCCCGGCACAGTGCGCAGCCGGGCGACGATGGCGGCACGCACGATCTCGCTCATGCGCCCCCCGCCATCCGCTGGACGATGCGCTGCACGGTACCGCGCCAGCGCGCCAGCACCTGCCCCCGGCCTGCGGCCAGGGCGTCGCGGAACATGAAGTGGCCCTTGCTGCCGCGGCGCCTGATCTTCCAGGCGATGCGGTGGGCAACGGCGAGCGCGGCCTCCTCCACGCCCTTGCTTTTCAGGGGGCGGCCGGACTTGATCGACACCGCCTGCCCCAAGGGCAGTTTGTGGGCCGCCCAGGCGGCGATGGCCAGGATGCCCTCCGGCGACACCGGGTGCGGCTTGGTCCCCAGCTCCACCGGCAGGGCATAGGGCAGCGGCGTTCCCACCACCCCCACCATCCCGGTCGGCGTCACCTCGGTGCGGCCGATGATGCTGCGCCGCAGGTGCCCCTCGCCGGTCGGCGTTCGGTCCTGTACCTCGGCGGCCAGGTGGGGCAGTGCCCAGGCAAAGAAGCGGACCATCTCCTCCCGGGCGATCTCCGGCGCCTGGGCCATGGCCCGCTCCACCACATCGAGGCCGGCCAGGCGGATGCCGATCGTCTCAGCGGATGCCATTCTTAAGCCTCCCCCGCGACGGCCAGGTCACCACCACGCCGCTGGCGGCCGGGCCGCCCTCGGGGCTGCGGCCCACGGCCTCATCGTAAATCTTGCGGCAGGCCCGGGCGCGGGAGGCATACTCCTGGCTCTTGGTCCGGCGGTCGGTGCTGTCCGCGCCGATGGTCGGGTCGCCGTCATTGATCGCTGCGGCCGACAGGTTTTCCAGCAAAAAGGCCGCGGCGTAGGCCGCCAGCGGCTCCCGGTGCGATAGCCGCACGGTGTCTTCAACATCCGAAACCGTATGCAGGACCGTATAGGTCAGGCGCACCGTGGCACCCGCGCCAATACTGTCCCCGAGGCGAAAAACCGCCCCCGAAGGCGCGGTGTAGAGCGTGCAGACCATCGCCGCGGGCGGCGACTCCCCGATGGGATACTCGGCCCCCACCAGGTCGGAATCCGCCGTCCACCCGCCGGGCAGCGGCAGGCTGACCCCGTCGGCGCTGACCACATCCTCCACCAGGTGGCGCGGCCGGTCCTGGCTGTAGCGGGCCACCGCCAGGCCGATGGCGGCCAGCTTGTCGTCCAGGGCGAGGCGCAGGGCCTCGTCCCGGACGAACGCATCCACCAGGGGGAGGATATCGGCCAGCATCGCGCTTTAGCCGACCACCACGGCCTTGTAGCCCCCGCGGAAATCGACCACCGCGCCGCCGTAGATGTGACGCACCTTGTAGGTGATCTTGTCCGCGGAGAACAGGCTACCCACCGTCGGGCTGTCCTGCACGAACAGCTCCGGCTCCTCGTTGCCGTCCAGGAAACCGACCTCGATGAACGGAATGTCCATCTTGTCGCAGGTGGCCGCCCAGTCCGTCGCGTCGGTCCAGTACCACACCGGGATGATCTTCGGCGCCAGGGTCTGGATGAAGCTCTGGTCCTGATTCGTGCCGCGCTGCTTGAACAGGTCGTGCGCAGCCTCCTCCAGGTCGGACGGCACCAGCAGGTTGCGCAGGGGGATACCCAGGCGGTCGCCGGAATCGGCCTCGGTCTGCTTTTTCACGGCCAGCTGCGCGGCCGACCAGCTGGCGGCGGAAAGCGCCGCGCTGCCCAGGTTGCCGTGGGTGGCGTGGAACAGGGCCAGGGTGTCGTAGATCACCGGGTTGGTGCGGATGAAATCGAGCACGAACTTCGACAGCGTGCGCTTGGCGGCCCGGCTGATCTTGATCGGCAACTGCCGGATCAGGCCAACGTCGTCATTGCGGATCATCTCCATGGTGACGATGGCCAGGCGGCCCGTTTTGCCGATGCCGTAGGTCGCCTCCTCGTCGGACGGGATTGCCGCATCGACGTAGTCGGCGCCCTGGGCCACCGCCGGCAAATCGCCGAAGCCCCCCCAGCGGGTACGGTGCTGGGTGCGGAAATCGTTCACCGAGGTCACCGAGGCGATTTCACGCCACACGTCGTACTGACTCGGAGTGCGGTAGTCGGCCACCATGCGGCGGGTGATCGAATCCCCCAGCACCTCGGCATACGTGGAGGTGGTCATCGCCGCCTCGCGGAACCCCATGGATTCGCGCATGCGGCTCTGGTCGCAGTCCTGCAGGCGCCCGGTGACCCGGCGGTCCCCGGTCATCTCCACGTAGCATTCGCGGAAGGACTGCACGCTGCGGTGGTCCTTGTGGGCCGGATCGAAGAAGGCGTCCAGCATCTCGCCGATCTTGGTGCGGCGGTTCTCGACCTCGACCCCCGGGAAGGCGTCCATCTGCACCCGACCGGATTCGACGAAACGCGCCAGGTAGTCGCGCTCCTCGGCGATGGCGGCGGTCACGTCGGCCTCGACGAAGCGCTCGCGGCTGGCGAAGGTGCGCTGCAGGCGGTCCTTGGCCGGCTGCGGCAGGGCGCTGGCGTCGATGGCCCCACGGGCCAGGGACCGCGCCTCGATCATGCGGATGCGCTCCTCGGCCTCCGCGATGGCGTTGCCGCCGGCAGCGACCCGGGCGGGGGCCGGCGCCAGGTCGGCCTTCATCGCCTCCCGGTAGGCGGCCTCCAGATCCTCGTCAGAGACGGTCTCCGGGTTGAGCTTGGCATACACCGCCGGGGCCTTGGCCTCGACGAAGCGCAGAATTTTTTCTCGTAGCATGGTGGAATCTCCAGGTTGAAAAGGGGCGGACTCGACGAGACGGATCAGGCGGCCCCCGGCGCCTGGCTCCACAATCAGATCCAGCGAATCGACCTTGTCGATGCTCGACGCCGCCTTGACCCGCTTGCCCTCCCGCATCTGCAGGGAGCCGCGGCCCCGGGCGTCGATGGAAAGCCCGGCCACGTCCTGGCGCCCGGCCTTGACGGCGGCCACCAGCAGGCTGCGGGTATGCTCCGGCAGCCCGGGCAGCCGGAGCCGCCCCTCGACGTGGCCGCTATCAGCCCCGGCGCCCTCGACAAAACGCGGCGCCTCGATCCAGCCCACCACGCCGCGAATATCGCGATCCGCGCCTTTGATGTGCTCGCCGTCGCTCTTGATGCAGACGCGCACCCCTTCGAAGCGGGGCGCCGCCTCCCGCAGCACGGCGGCCGGGTAATACACGTGATTGAGGGAGACCCCGGCGCGGATCAGCACCGCGTCCCAGGCCACTCCTGCCGGCTCGCCCTCGGCCTCGACCAGGCGCAGCTCGCTCTCCAGCGGCGCACCCTCCTTCAGGGGCACGTAGGTCTCGATCACCTCCTGAGGGTCCTGCAGGCTCACCGCGCCCTCGGCGACGGTGTAGGGATAGGACCACGCCCGACCATCCAGGGAGACCACCACCCGATCCTCGTAGATCGCCTCGACCTCGAACCACTTGCGCTCGGCGCCGGGGCCGGCGCCGCCGTTGATCTTGGCCTCGACGGCCGCCCGCACCAGATTGATGGTGCGCAGCAGGTCCGGCGCGGCCTCCTTGAGGGCAAGCCCCCGCAGGCCGGAGCGCGGAATCTTCACAGCGCGCCCACCAGCTTCTGGCCGTCGGTGGTCACCACGGTCACCAGGCCATCGCGGACCGCGAAATCAAACACCTCCTCGGCGGCCACCTCGGCCCGCCGGGTCTCGCCCGTCGGCTTGCCGTCCTTGCCCAGCGCCGGCACGGCGCGAAACACCCGCTTGGCCGCCTCGGCCGCGGTCAATTCAAC
>DAOLKI010000020.1:0-13388 GCA_035331665.1 Rhodocyclaceae bacterium | reverse complement strand
AGGTTTCCGGCAACAGGACCATGAGCGCGATCGTGATGCCGACGACCGCATGCGGCACGCCGGCCGTTTGCACCGCGGCCTCTATGCCGGGGGCCAGTGTCTTCGCCAATCCGACGACGGCGACGAGCGAGGCAGTGAGCATCAGGAGGCTGAGCAAGGCCGTCGCCGTGGACGGAGGATCCGGATGTGCGTCGTCGCCGTCCCCCGCCAGGGGCAGGAAATAGTCGCGGTGGCGCACCGTCTGCACGAACACGAAGACAGCGTAAAGAACCAGCGCGACGGCAGCGGCGAAGACGAGTTGCGCTGGCGACAGCGTCGGACCCGGCGTCGTCGAGGTGAAGTTGGGCAGCACCAGTGTCAGCGTGCACAGCGTTGCCAGCACCGCCAGCGCGGGCGTCGTCCCTTCGACCCGGAATTCGAGCACCCGGTGGCGCAGGGCGCCGAGCAGCAGGCACAGGCCGACGACGCCGTTGCAGATGATCATCACCGTGGCGAAGACGGTGTCCCGGGCCAGGGCCTCGGCGGCCGTACCGCCGGAGAGCATCAGTGCGACGACCAGCGAGACCTCGATGACCGTCACGGCCAGCGCGAGGACCAGCGTGCCGAAGGGTTCGCCGACCCGCAGGGCGATCACTTCCGCGTGATGCACGGCGACCAGGACCGCGCCGCCGAGCGCCGCCACGATCACGGGCAACAGGACGAAATCGACGGCCCGACCCCACACGGCCGCCAGCAGCGCAATGGCCGCAAGCGGCACGGCGATGGTCCACACCGGAATGTCGAGCCGCGCAAGACGGGGGCGGGCCATGGGGCGGTGTCAGGGCCTGGAAGGGCCTGTCCGGCATCGGCGGCGGTCACCGGCGATCCGCGAACGCTCGCCCGCCGAACGCAGCGACGGTACGGCGGTCGTGGCGCCGGGCCCGCTCCGGCGCATCGCGGCCGCCACGTCGTGCCCGGCGGGGCGGCGACTCGTCATGCGACGGCCATCCGGCGCGTCGGGCGGTCGGACGATCATAGGCGCAGCCCCGAGGGTCGGATGGCGAACCTCACGGTCCCCGGTCGTCGCCATGCGGGCGAGGCGCAACCCCGCGTTTGACCCCGAGGATCGTGCCGACGCCGCCGATCATCCCGAACCCCAGGGCACAACCGACCACGAGGATGACGGCTGCCACGATTCCTCCGATGATCGCCATCACGCCGCCCACGTAATCGGAGGTCCCCGCCGTGATCCTCATATAGGCGATGATGCTGCCCACCACGGAACCCGCGACGACCAGCCAACCCGCCACGCGTGCGAATCGCGGTGCCAGGAAGGCGATCAGCGCGCCAATCGCCATCACGACGAGCAGGAATAGGGTGAGGTCCAAGGCTGCGAAGGGGAATGGAGATCGTTCTATCGCTGGGTGGGTGCGCGGCATCTGACGACGACGGCCGTCCGGCCGTCGCGGGGCGGACACCCCGGCGCCGACGGCGGCAGGGGACCACGCGGGGATCCAATGCCGCCGGTCTTCAACGTTCCCCCATGCGCCGGATCACACCGTTGAAAGGTTCTATCCATTCCGGTGCGAACTGGGTGTCGCAGGCGTTGATTTCGGCCGCCGCACGCAACAGGGACCGCACGGCGCCCCGGTGGCGGTGTTTGAGAACGACCGCCTCGTAGGCGTCGGCAATCGCCAGGACCTTGGCCCCGGCGCAGATCTCGTCCCCCTTCAACCCCCTGGGATAACCGCCGCCGTCCTGCATCTCGTGGTGTTGCAGGACCATCTCCGCCGCACCCTTCCAGCCCTCCATGCGGCCGAGGAGCCCGGCCCCCTGGGCCGGATGTTCGCGGACGATGCGGGTGTCGGCCGGGGACAGCCGCCCCGGCTTCAGCCAGACGGACTCCGGCACGAACATCATGCCCATGTCGTGGACGTACACCGCCGCCTCCAGTTGTTGCGGGTCCACCGGGTTTCCGGCCGCCGCATTGGTGTCCAGGGCGAGCCGCAACAGACGTCCGGTCCGCCCGCGGAACAGCGGCGAACGGGATTCGAGTTGCAGGGCCAGGCTGTGGAAGAAGGCGAGGTCCTCGGCCGCGGCCGGTTCCGGTCGGCGAGTCGGTTCTCTCGGCAGCACCCGGGCAGACGCGCTGATGGGCTTGAAGCCGGTCACGTTTTCGACCATCCGGACCGCGTGGCCGGCCACGTCCTCCGGGCGGGCCGCCCCCATCACCTCGAGGCCGCCGACCAGTTCCGGCAGCTTCAGGTGCTGCGTCGGGCGACCGGCCGCGAGGTCCTCGACGAGCAGTTCGAGCCGGTCGAGGGCCACCAGCACCGCCTCGGCAACCAGTTCCGAGAACGGCACTTCCCCGGACCGTATCCGCGCCATCAGGGTTTCCACCGGATGCACGATCATGACTGCTGCATCCACCGCGCAGAGGGACGCGTCGCCTTTCAGGTTGTGCAGCGTCCGGAACAGGTCGGCGAGGAGTTCGCCCTGATGGGGATCCTCCCTCAGGCGCGCAATGTCGGCCTCGATGCGCGGGGCCAGGTCGGCGAGGTCCGTCATGAACTCGCGCAGGGCCTCCGCGTCACGGACCCGTGGATTGAGAAGTGCTGCGATGTCTGCCATGGCGCATATCCTAACGCGGATGCCGCGGGATGGTTTCCGCGTCCCGGGGTACGGCGCGGGGAGTCGGTGGGGCGGCGTTAGAATCGGCATGCGAAGAAACGGAGGAGCGCCATGAACAACAGCTACGAAATCGTCGGACGCGGTCCCAGGAAGGTCATCTGCCTGCATGGCTGGTTCGGTGCGGCCAAGGGCTGGGGGCCCCTGGTGGACAGTCTGGACCGGCAGTCCTACACCTATGCCTTCATGGACTACCGGGGATGCGGGGCATCCCAGTGGTTCAAAGGTGATTACACAATGGACGAGATCGCCGCCGACACCCTGGCGCTGGCCGACCGGCTCGGCTGGTCCCGTTTCAGCCTGGTCGGGCATTCCATGGGAGGCATGGCCGTCCAGCGCGTGTTGGTCGAGGCGCCGGAACGGGTGGAAAAGCTGGTGGGCCTGACCCCGGTGCCGGCCTGCGGCGTGCCCTTCGACGACGCGGGCTGGGCGTTCTTCTCCAGCGCGGCCGAGAGCAGGGATGCCCGCTACGGCATCATCGACCTCACCACAGGCAACCGGCTGACGAAAACCTGGATCGACCAGATGGTGGATTTCTCGCTGGCCAACGCGACCCGGGAGGCCTTCGCCGCGTACTTGGTGGCCTGGGCGAAGACCGACTTCGCGAATCGGGTGCGGGGCAACGAAACCCCCGTCCTGGTGGTGGTCGGCGCCCACGACCCCGCCCTGTCCGAGGCCGTGATGCGGGACACCTGGCTCCATTGGTATCCGAATGCCGCCCTGGAGGTGATGGCCAATGCCGGCCATTACCCGATGTTCGAGACCCCCATCGCCCTGGCGACGAGCATCGAGCGCTTCCTGGGTGCTTGAAACCTGAACGGTTCAGGCGTACATTAAGGGTTCCCCCTTCCCCAAGGAGAGAGCCATGACCAAGCGCATTGCCCTGTTCGTCGCCATGCTCTTCACCGCGGCCACCGTCTGGGCTTGCCCGGGCGACAAGGTCAAGGATGATGGCAAAGGCAAGGACATGAAAAAACCGGTCACGCTGGTCATCCACGTCGACTGATCGGTCAGGCCATAACGGAGAAAAGGGCCGCCTCGGGGCGGCCCTTTTCTTTGCCATCGCAGGGTCATTGCCGGGGAGCGCGAGCGTGTCCCCGGTGGGCTCAAATCAGTTCGGCGGACGCCATCTCGTCCTTCAGCCAGGCATAGAAGATCGGCGCCGCCACCAGTCCGGCGACGCCGAAGGCCGCCTCCATCACCAGCATGGCCGTCAGGAGTTCCCAGGCGCGGGCGGATATCTGCTGCCCGACGATGCGGGCGTTCAGGAAATACTCCAGCTTGTGCACGACGATCAGGAACACGAGGGATGCCAGCGCCACCGCCGGCGAGTGCGCCAGGCTGACCACGACGATCACGATGTTCGAGGCCAGGTTGCCCACCACCGGCAACAAGCCGAGCACGAAGGTGAGGGCGATCATGGTCTTCGTCAGGGGCAGGTGGATGCCCAGGAGCGGGAGGGCGACGGCCAGATAAAGTCCGGTGAGCACCGTGTTGATGGCCGAGATCCGCACCTGGGCGAACACGACGCGGCGAAAGGCGTTTCCGAGGCGCTCGGCCCGGTCGGTCAAGGCCTCCGACAGCGGCTTCCGATGGCCGGAATTCCGCACCTCGCCCACGGCGAGCATGGCGCCCACGATCATGCCCACGATCAGGTGGGCGATGGTGATGCCGGCCTCCTTGCCCGCCAGCTGCAATTCGGGGGCGTGGGCGCGCAGCCAATGGGTGACCGCCGCGCGCATGTCCTCGGCGGTGTCCGGGAGCGATGCCTGCAGCCACGCCGGCAGTGACGATCGCGTGTTGTCGAGAATCTCGGCCATCTTCGCGAACAGGACGGAGAGGCTGCCGCCCTCGCTGTGAAAGTAGGCCACGGCGCCGAAGATCGCCGCGCCGGTGGCGATCAGGACGGTCGCCACGATGAGGCCCACGGCCGCGAGCCGCGCCCGGGGTCCCGCCGCGCGGCGGGTGAACCGGGCGGCCAGGACATGTACCAGTTCGAAGACCAGCAGGCCGGCCAGCAAGGCCGGCAGCAGGTGCAGCTGCAGGGCCGCCGCGGCTGCGACCACGGCGGCGACCCAGGCCCACGTCCTGGCGCGATCGGGTGTCACGGGCGGCCCCTGCAGCCGCACCGGCACCGCTGGCATCCGCCGATCACAGGATGGGGACGCCCTGTTTCTCGCCCCGCTCGTAGACCACGTTGGCGCGACCGACGATCAGCGAATCCAGTGGGCCGATGCGGGCCGGGTCCTTGTTCCCATAAGGCAGCCGGTGCAACACGTAACGCATGGCGTTCAGCCGCGCGCGCTTCTTGCAGTCGGACTTGATCACCGTCCAGGGCGCGTCCGCCGTGTCCGTGTAAAAGAACATCGCTTCCTTGGCCTTCGTGTAATCCTCCCACTTGTCCAGGGACGCCATGTCGATGGGGGAGAGTTTCCACTGTTTCAGCGGATGCACCTTGCGTTCCTTGAAGCGGCGGCGCTGCTCCTCGCGGCTCACGGAGAACCAGAACTTGATCAGGTGGATGCCCTGGCGGACGAGCATGCGCTCGAATTCGGGGCACTGGCGCATGAACTCGCCGTATTCGCCTTCCGTGCAGAAGCCCATCACCCGTTCCACGCCGGCCCGGTTGTACCAGGAACGGTCGAACAGGGCGATCTCGCCGGCCGTCGGCAGGTGCTGCGCGTAGCGTTGGAAATACCACTGGCCACGTTCCATTTCCGACGGCTTTTCCAGGGCGACGACGCGGGCGCCCCGGGGATTCAGGTGCTCCATGAAACGTTTGATGGTGCCGCCCTTGCCAGCCGCGTCGCGCCCCTCGAACAGGATGACCAGTTTTTGACCGGTTTCCTTCACCCAGGCCTGGAGTTTCAGGAGCTCCACCTGCAGACGGTATTTCTCGCGTTCGTAGCTCTTGCGGGACATCAGGTTCTTGTAGGGGTAGCCACCTTCGCGCCAGCCCGGCGCCAGTTCCTCGTCGGGATGGATCTGGTCGCCTACGAGGGCCACCCGTTCCTCGCGCAGCAGCGTCTTGAGGAGGCTGACCGCTTCGTCGGTCTGGGCTCCGGAAAGCACGTCCCGCAACGCGCCCAGGCGTTTCCCCTGGGCGGCTTCCGCCGCCTGGGTGACGGCGTAGTTCTCGATCTTCGCCGCCGATTGGGTGGGCCCGATGTCCCCGGCCGCCGCCGGCCTCGGCTTGCCGGACCGGCGCGCCGCGGCCGTCGTTTTCGCCGTCGCCGCACGCGCAGGAGGGGCCGCGGGCGGCGGCGGTTTGGGGGTGCCGGAAGCCTTGCGCGGCGCCCCGGTTGCGCTCTTCGGAGCGGTTTGTGCGGCGGCACCTGTTGCCGCCCGCTGGACGGGCCTGCTTGCGTTCATGTTCGGTCTCCGGATGGCCCGCGCGCGGGGGCGTACGCCTGCATCTTCTGGTTTGCGCCGCGGCATTCGACGCGGCGAAAGCCGCCTATCCTACCGCAGGCGCTTGGCGTTGTATTCCTCTTCGATATTGTCCCGGTAGTAGCTCCAGGCCGACGAGGAACCGGACAATCGGCGCCACACCTCACCGCCGACGTTGGAATACTGGAGGCGGGTGCCGTCGTCCAGATGCACCTCCAGGATCCGCGCGCCGGCATCGTAGCCGATGGCGCGCAGCTTTCCCGAACTGATCTTCTTGATTTCCATGGCGCGCGCTCCCGGGCGGGTCAGGGATGGAAACCGGAATCGTCCCGCTCGGGATCCGCGGGTCGGACACGGGCCTGCTTTTCCCGCAGCCGTGCGTTCTTGTCCTCGTTCGCGAATACGTATCGGCCATAGAGGACGCAACCCTTCATGCCGGGATCGCAGGGCAGGTTATTGACCTTGGTGCAGGTGTCGTTCGCCTCATGGGGACATCCCCAGCCTCCGGCCATGGTGATCTCCTTGGATCAGGTGAGGTGAGCTTACCAGAACCGTTCCGGGCGTCGGAACGACCGCGGGTCGGGCAAGACGCCGCCCACCCTTGGGAGTAAAGTCGACCGCCGACCCGTCCGGGTTTCCACACGAACGAAGAAAAGCGTCGATCGTCGCGACGATGTTCCACTCCCTCGATTTCGCCGGCTGGCTGCTGCCCCTGGGGCGCCGGCTGCTCTACGCCTGGGTGCGCACCCGGGTGTTTCCCGAATCCCTCGAGGAACTCGGATTGGATCCGGCGCGCCCCGTGTGCTACGTGCTGCAGAACCGGCAATTCAGCAACCTGCTGGTCCTCGCCGAGGAAACCCGGCGCACGGGAATGCCGCTCGCGGAAGCGGCATTTGCCGGCGGGCCGGTCCGGGCGCGCCGGTCGTTCTTTTTCCTGACGCGGCCGCAACGTCTGGTGGCGAGCGCCAAGGATCGCTACGGCCATTCGCCCCTGCTCCAGCGCATCGTCGCCGCCGGCATCGCCGACCCGGGCCTGGACGTGCAACTGGTCCCGGTCACCATCCTGTGGGGACGCGCCCCGGGCAAACAGGACTCGATTCTGAAGGCGCTCTTCTCCGAGGCATGGCGGCCGCCCGGCCATCTGCGCCAGTTCATGGCCGTCCTGCTCCATGGGCGGCAGACCCTGGTCCGCTTCAATGCCCCCCTGTCCCTGCGCGAGACGCTCGCCGGCGAGCCCGACGAGGCGCGCGCGCTGCGCAAGCTGTCGCGGGTGCTGCGCGTGCATTTCCGGCGGCAGCGGGAGATGGCCATCGGTCCCGACTTCTCGCACCGCAACACCCAGATCGAGAACCTGCTCGCGGCGGAGCCGGTGCGGCGGGCCGTCGTCGAGGAGGCCGCCTCGCGCGGCATTTCCATCCAAGAGGCGCAGATGCGCGCCCGGTCCTTCGCGCTGGAAATCGCCTCCGACTACAACTATGGGGTCATCCGCGCGCTCGAAATCTTCCTGGACTGGGTGTGGAACCGCATCTACGACGGGGTCGAGGTCCGGAACTTCGACACGGTGACGCGCATCGCCCCCGACCACGGCATCGTCTACGTGCCCTGCCATCGCAGCCATGTGGATTACCTTCTGCTTTCCTTCGTCATCTTCCGGCGTGGCCTGATGCCGCCCCACATCGCCGCCGGGGCCAACCTGAACCTGCCCGTCGTCGGACCTCTCCTGCGCCGCGGCGGGGCCTTCTTCCTTCGCCGCAGCTTCAAGGGCGAGCCGCTGTATGCCATCGTCTTCGACGAATACCTGCATTTGATGCTGGCCCACGGATTTCCCATCGAGTACTTCATCGAAGGTGGCCGCAGCCGCAGCGGCCGGATGCTGCCGCCCAAGGCCGGCATCCTGGGCATGACCATCCGAAGCTTCCTGCGCAGCCACGAACGGCCCCTGGTCTTCGTCCCGGTCTACATCGGCTACGAGAAGCTCGTGGAAGGGGACAGCTACCAGCGCGAACTGGCCGGGCGGCCGAAGAGCGGCGAGTCCCTGTGGGGCGTGCTCGCGACGGTGCGGGACCTGCGCCGGTATTTCGGTCGGGCCCACGTGAATTTCGGTCGCCCCCTGGATCTCGGGGAGGCGCTGGGACGTGTGTATCCGGAATGGCAGAACGAGTCCGATCCGCGCGCCACGTGGGTTCGCGAGGCCATCCACGAAGTGGCCGTCCAGTTGGCGAGGCGGATCAACGAGGCGGCGGTGGTCAATCCCATCAACATGGCGGCCCTGGTCCTGCTGGCCACGCCGAAGCAGGCGGTGGACGAGGCCACGCTGGGGCGCATGGTCGGCCACTACGGGGCCTTGCTCGCCATCGACGGCGAACCGGTGCCGGCCGTGAACGGAACGGAGGCCGCGGCCCTCCCGATCGCCGGCAACGGTGGGGCGCCCGCGCCGGCCGAGGCCAAGACGGTCGATCAGGCGCTGCGCCTGGGTATCCTCGAGCGGATCACCCACCCGCTCGGCGACATCCTGCGGGTGCCGGCCGGCCAGGGCGCGTACCTCGCGTATTTCCGGAACAACGTGCTGCATCGGGTCGCATTGCCGGCGCTGGTCGCCTGCCTGCTGGCCCACAACCCGCGCCTGCCGCGCTCCCGTGTGGAATCCACGGTCGCCGGGCTGTACCGCCTTCTGCGGGCCGAATTGTTCCTGCCTTGGGAGCCGGCGGACCTGCCGCCCGTTCTGGCGCGGTTGTTGGCCCTGCTCGCGGACCGCGGCCTCGTCCGCGTCGACGGCGACGGGCTCGCCGCACCCGCGCCCGGCAGCCGTGAATTCCACGAGCTCGCGATGCTGGGCGAGACCTTGCGGCCGACGCTGGAACGGCACTTCCTGACCTTGCTGCTGTTGCGCCGCCACGGTTCGGGCCGGGTCACGCGGCAAACCCTCGTGGACACCAGCCACCTGGTCGGCCAGCGCATGGGCCTGCTCTACGAATTCGACTCCCCGGAGTTCGCGGAGAAGTCCCTGTTTGCCGGCGTCATCCAGAACCTGGTCGAGGAATCGCTGCTCAGGGAGGACGAGGACGGCACGCTGCATTTCGACGAAGGCCTGACGGCGCCGGCGGCCGACGCGGAACTGCTGCTCGGCGAGGAGGTTCGCCAGACGCTGCGCCGGGTCGCCGAGTCGCCGCAATCCGACGATCGGCGATGAACGGGTTGATGCGTTTCGTCGTCGCGCTGACCTGGGTTCCCTGCGCGGCCCTCGGCGGACAGCGGGAAGGCGGGGACGAAGCCTGGAGCTTCAAACTGACGCCGGCCTGGTACCGGACCACCGGGGAGAAGGGCGCCACCGACATCAATCTGCGCGCCAATCTCGGCGACCATGTCCTATGGATAGGCCGCTACGACCGGGGACGGGAATTCACCCAGACGCGGACGGGCTACGAATATGCGGTCGCCATGCCCTTCGGGAAGCTGGTGCCGTCGTTGCAGATCGCCAGTCGCGGATTCGTCGGCGGGTCCCTGAACGCCGAGGTCGGACGTGCGCATTTCCTGTTGCTCGGTCTGGGCCGGACCAACACCCGCGATTACTACAACCTGAATTTCGATCCCAACGATTCGGCCCTCTACGGCATCGGTACCCGCGCCTTTGCGGGCAGCGTCATCAGCCTCTGCACGATCCGGGACAATCGCCTGCATACGGAACAGCGGGTGAACCATCTCGTATGGCGCACCTCGCCCGACGACAGCCACCGATGGACCGTGGACCTGTTCGCGAAACGGGGACGGCCATCCGCCGGGGAAGACACGGTGGCCGGAACCGGCGGCTCCGTGACCTACGACTTCGGGGCCTATTTTGCCCGTCTGGCCCGCGATCCGAAGGTGAATTTCACCCGTGGCGACATGACCCGCGTCGCGCTCGGCGTGCGTTTCTGAGGGTTGCTCAGGCGGCGGCCGGCCAGGGAATCACGTAGAACAACACGGCGAAGAAGTGGAGCCCGCTGCCGAGCAGCACGAAACCG
Organism: Rhodocyclaceae bacterium; assembly: GCA_035331665.1. GTDB lineage: Bacteria > Pseudomonadota > Gammaproteobacteria > Burkholderiales > Rhodocyclaceae > JAEUNJ01. The sequence goes on along the minus strand of DAOLKI010000020.1, from coordinate 3,330 downwards.
TGCCATATGGCGTGGTTGTAGGGCAGGCGCTTCCACTTGTAGAAGGGGACGCCCGCCGTGTAGGCGAGCCCGCCGGCGGCCAGCAGGACCAATCCGCCTGTGGCCACGTGCCGCAGCAGCGGTTCGACGGCCACGACGACCGCCCATCCCATCGCGATGTAGAGCCCCACCACCAGGCCGTGCAGGCGACCTTTCAGCACCAGGCGCAGGGCGATCCCGAGCAAGGCCAGCGTCCAGATCACGGCGAACAGGGACCAGCCCCAGGGACCGCGCAGATTGACCAGCATGAAGGGCGTGTAGGTGCCCGCGATCAGCAGGAAGATGGCGGAATGGTCCAGGGCGCGCAGCGCCTGCTTGACCCTGTCGACCTGGACGCTGTGGTACAGCGTGGAGGCCGTGAAGGCGATGATCAGGGCGCCGCCGAAGATGCTGCAGGCCACCACGTGCCAGGCATCCCCGTGCAGGGCGGAGAAGGCGGTGAGCACCGCCAGCCCCGCGATGGCCAGGACGATGCCGACGCCGTGGGTGATTCCGTTGGCGATCTCCTCGCCCCGGGTATAGGTGGGCAGGGCGGCAGGGCGGCGTACGTTGGCGGCCATGGCAAATCCGGTCGAAGGGGAAGGCCGAGTATAGGCTTCGCGGTTTGGACCGCCTAGGCGCGGAGACCTATTTCCCCTTGGCCCAGGAATCCTTCAGGGTCACCGCTCGGTTGAAAACCGGCGCACCCACCCTGCTGTCCTCCCGGTCGGCCACGAAATAGCCATGCCGCTCGAACTGGAAGCGTTCCTCCGGCACGGCCAGCTTCAGGGCGGGCTCGAGCTGGGCGGCGATCACGCGCTTGGATTCCGGATTCAGGTCCTCCAGGAAATCGCGTCCGCCGGCCCCGGGGTTCTCCGCCGAGAACAGCCGGTCGTACAACCGAACCTCGGCAGCATAGGCGTGCCGTGCGGAGACCCAATGCAGGTTGCCCTTCACCTTCACGCTGTCGGCGCCCGGCGTGCCCGATCTCGTTTCGGGGAGGTACTCGCAACGTACCGCCGTCACGCGGCCGTCGGCATCCTTGTCGCAGCCCGTGCAGCGGACCACGTAGCCGTAGCGCAGGCGCGCCATGTTGCCGGGAAAGAGCCGGTGGTAGCCCTTCGGGGGGGTCTCGGTGAAGTCTTCCCGTTCGATCCACAGTTCCCGCGTGAAGGGGATAGTGCGCTTGCCGAGTTCCGGCTTCAGGGGATGGTTGGGGGCCTCGCAATCCTCTTCGGCGTCGGCCGGGTAGTTGTCCACGATCAGCTTGAGGGGGTCGAGCACCGCGATGCGGCGCTGCGCCGCCTCGTTGAGATGTTCGCGCATGCAATCCTCGAGGACGCTCATGTCGATCCAGGAGTCGGCCTTGGAGACGCCGATGCGGTCGGCGAACAGCCGAAAGCCCTCCGGCGTGAAGCCGCGGCGCCGGGCGCCCACCAGCGTGGGCATGCGGGGGTCGTCCCAGCCATCCACGTGCTTTTCCTCCACGAGCTGGATCAGCTTGCGCTTCGACAGCACCACGTAGGACAGGTTGAGGCGCGCGAATTCGATCTGCTGCGGCAGCGGCCGCTCCAGCAGCCCGCCGTCGGCCAGTCTTTCCAGCAGCCAGTCGTAAAACGGCCGCTGGTCCTCGAATTCCAGGGTGCAGATGGAATGGGTGATGTTCTCGAGCGCATCCTCGATGGGATGGGCATAGGTGTACATCGGGTAGACGCACCATTCGTCGCCCGTATTGTGGTGCTCGGCGTGGCGGATCCGGTAGATGGCCGGGTCGCGCATGTTGATGTTGCCCGAGGCCATGTCGATCTTCGCCCGCAGCACGTGGGCGCCGTCGGGGAATTCGCCGGCCTTCATGCGCCGGAAGAGGTCCATGTTCTCCTCGGGGCCGCGGTTCCGGTACGGGCTGCCGCGCCCGGGCTCGGTCAGCGTTCCGCGATTCGCGCGCATTTCGTCGGCGGTCTGGGAATCCACGTAGGCATGGCCCGACCGGATCAGGTATTCGGCGAATTCGTACATCCAGCCGAAGTAGTCGGACGCGTAGTAGAGGTTGTCCTCCCTCCCGTCCTGCCAGCGGAAACCCAGCCAGCGCACGGCGTCGACAATCGAATCGACGTATTCCTGCTCTTCCTTCTCCGGGTTCGTGTCGTCGAAACGCAGGTGGCAGCGGCCACCGTAGTCCAGGGCGAGGCCGAAATTCAGGCAGATGGACTTGGCATGGCCATAATGCAGGTAGCCGTTGGGCTCCGGCGGAAAGCGGGTGCGGATCTTCGCCGTGTCCGGGGCGCCCGCGGCCTGTTGGGGTCCGGGCCCCGGCCTGCCGGACCAACGACGACGCGCATGCTTGCCGGCCGCGAGGTCGGCATCGATGATGTTGCGGATGAAATTGGCGGGTTTCTCTGCGGGGGCGGACATGACTGGCGCGGAAACGATGCGATGGCCGCCATTGTAGCCGGCCGCCGCCACGTCAATTGCGACCGGGGCCGGCGAAATCCGCCCGTCCCGGTCCGGGACGAACCCCGGCGGACCCTAACCGGGATATCTCTCGACCACCTGGTCGATGGCTCCGAAGATGCTTTGTCCATGCTCGTCGAGCATCTCGATGCGCACCCGGTCGCCGAACTTGAGGAAGGGCGTCGCGGGCTTTCCGGACTCGATCGTCTCGTACATCCGGACTTCCGCGAGGCAGCAGTAGCCGACCCCGCCGTTCTCGATGCTGGAACCCCAGAGGCCGCCCTGTTTGTTCGAAACGGTTCCCGACCCGACGATGGAACCGGCCTCCACTTCGCGGGTTTTCGTCACGTGGGCGATCAGGCGGGCGAAGTCGAAAGTCATGTCCACGCCCGCGTCCGGACGGCCGAAGGGCTCGCCGTTCAGGCTGACCAGCATGGGCCGATGGACCCGGGCCTCCCGCCAGGCGACCCCCAGTTCGTCCGGGGTCACGGCCACCGGCGAGAAGGCGGACGCCGGCTTGGACTGGAAGAATCCGAAACCCTTGTTGAGTTCGCCGGGAATCAGGTTGCGCAGGCTGGCGTCGTTCACCAGCATCAACAGGCGGACCGCCCCGGCGCACTGTTCGGGCGTGGCACCCATGGGCAGGTCGCCGGTGATGACGGCCACCTCGGCCTCGAAGTCGATGCCCCAGGCCTCGTCCAGCGCCCAGATGGGGTCGGTCGGGCCGACGAAGGAATCGGATCCGCCCTGGTACATCAGCGGGTCGGTCCAGAATTCCTTCGGCATCTCGGCGTTGCGCGCCTTGCGCACCAGTTCCACGTGGTTCACGTAGGCCGATCCGTCGGCCCACTGGTAGGCCCG
>DAOLKI010000019.1:0-13424 GCA_035331665.1 Rhodocyclaceae bacterium | reverse complement strand
CCGCATCTGCGCCAGTTCCGCCAGTTCCACGGCGATGCGGTAGTTGAGGGAACCCTCGGGAATCTCGCCCTTGGCGTCCGGCTCGCCGGCGGGAACGCCGGTCAGCAGTTCCATGGCCTCGTCCACCTCCTTCACCGCCCAGACGCGGAATTGCCCTCGGCCGACCGCATCGACGACGTCCCGGCGCAGCATCAGGTGCGGCAGGTTGGTGGCGGGGATGACGACACCCTCCTCGCCCGTGAGCCCCCGGGCGGCACAGATGTCGAAGAAGCCCTCGATCTTCTCGTTGATGCCGCCCACCGGCTGCACCACGCCGAACTGGTTGACGGAGCCGGTCACCGCGATGCTCTGGCGGATCGGCACCCCGGACAGGGCCGACAGCAGCGCGGCGAGTTCGGCCAGCGATGCGCTGTCCCCCTCGACGCCGCCGTAGGACTGCTCGAAAACCAGGCTCGCCCGCAAGGACAGAGGCATGGACCGGCCGAAGCGGGCGGCCAGAAAGGAGGAGAGGATCAGCACGCCCTTGGAATGGATCGGGCCGCCCAGTTCCACCTCCCGTTCGATGTCGATGACCTCCCCCTCGCCCATGCGCACCGTGGCCGTGATCCGCACCGGATGGGCGAAGCTGTTCTCGCCGAGGCTGATCACGGCCAGCCCGTTGATCTGCCCGAGATGCGTCCCGCTCGTGGACACGAGCCAGGTGCCGCGCAGGATCTCCTCCTGGTAGCGCTGGCGGATGCGTTCATGGCGGCGGCGGTGGGCCTCCAGGGCCTCCTCCACATGGCACGCGTCTATGACGTCCGCGTCGGCCTGGGCGGCGAAATGGGCCGCCTCCTGCATCAGGTTGTCGAGGGGCTGGGTGTGGGTGCTCAGGCGTTGCGAATCCTCGGCCAGCCGGGCCGCCTGCTCGATGAGCCGCGCCACGGCCGGCGCCGTCAGGGGCCTCAATTCCGCCCGCCGCGCCAGGGTGGCGACCAGGCGGGCATACAGCGCCGTGTTCTGCTCGCTGCGCTCGACCTCGCTGTCCAGCTCCGCGCCGATCTTGAACAAGGCGGGAAAATCCGGGTCGTACTGGGAAAGCAGGTAATAGACGAGCCGCTCGCCGATCAGCACGACCTTCAGGTCCAGGGGCACGGGCTCGGGCTCCAGCTGCAGCGTGCTGGTCAGGCCGATCAGTTCCGAGAGGGACTCGATGCGCACCTCGCCGGCCAGCAGCGCCCGCTTGAGGCCCTCCCAGGCATACGGCTGGGACAGCAGTTTGAGGGCGTCGAGGACCAGGAAGCCGCCGTTGGCGCGATGCAGCGCCCCGCCCCGGATCAGCGTGAAATTGCTGATCAGGGTCCCCATGTGCACCATGTGCTCGATGCGGCCCACCAGGTTCTGCAGCGTCGGGTGGTCCTCGTACACCACCGGGCGTTCGCCGCTGGCCGGGTTCTCCACCAGCAGGTTCACGAGGTAGCGCTGGACCGAGATGGCGCCCGAGAAGAGCGTCGACTCGGAATCCTCGTCGCTCTTCGTCGTCTCGCGCAGCGCCATGCCGCTTTCCACGATGTCGGCCAGCACTCCCTCCAGATGCGCGGTCACCTTGGGCAGGTCCGCGAAGCGCGGCTCGAGGTCCTCGATCAGGTGGCCGACGGCGAGCTTCAGCACTTCGCCGCCCACCTCCTTGATCCTGCTCTGCACGTCCCGGCGCCAGCGCGGAAACTGCGCCATCAGGTCGTGCAGGCGTGCATGGAAACTCTCCATGTGCCGCGTGAGTTCCTGGCGCCTCTCCTCGGGAAGCTGGTTGAACTCGTCCGGCGACAGGGCCTCCTGTTCGCTCTTCAGCGGCGCGAAGGCGAAGCCCTGCGGCGTGCGCAGCAGCGCGACGCCCTTCTCCTGGGCTTCCTGGCCCAGATGGCGGAGGGCTTTTTCCTCGCGCTCCTTCTCCTCTTCCTGCAGGGCCTCGATGCGCTTGCGGTAGTCGTCGCCTTCGAACGCCGCGGCGATGGCGGGGCCTATCTCGCCGACGAAGCGCTGCATGTCGTCGCGCAGGGCCGCGCCCCGGCCGCAGGGCAGGCGCAGCAGGCGGGGCCGGGAAGGCGCCGCGAAGTCGTTCACGTAGCACCAGTCGGCGGGCGGCTCCCCGTCCTTCCGTTCCTCGTCGAGCAACCGGCTGACGATGGCATGGCGACCGCTGCCCGCCTCGCCCAGCACGAACAGGTTGTAGCCCCGGTGACGGATGTCCAAGCCGAGATGGGCCGCCTCGACCGCCCGCGGATGGATGCGGCCGACATCGGTGTCGGCCAGGTCGGCGGTGGTCGCGAAGCCGAGGGATGCCGGATCGCAGGCGGTGAACAGGGCGCCGGACGGCAGGGGGGCGGGAACGGACATGGGCAGGCGGGATTCTTCTCGTTTTCCTGCGCTAGGATACCCGCGCCCGCACCGGCCGGCAAAGGCATCCCCGTTGACACACTAACATGTTAGTGATTGAATGGCTCATATATTAGCGATCCGGCACCCAGTCCGGGCCTGCCGCGGCGGCGGCGCGACGAGGGTGCGCCACGCCACCCCAGCGAGGAGGAGACCATGGGAGAACTCGTGTTCGCGGCCAAGGTGACCCACGTGCCGTCGATGTTCATTTCCGAGATGGAAGGGCCGCTCAGGGGCTGCCGGCAATCCGCCATCGACGGCCACCGGGAGATCGGCCGCCGCATCCGCACGGCCGGCGCCGACACCGTGGTGTTCCTCGACACCCACTGGCTGGTGAACTCCGGCTACCACGTGAATGCCACGGACGGCTTCAAGGGCCTCTTCACCAGCAACGAGTTTCCCCATTTCATCCAGAACCTGCCCTACGAATACGCCGGCAACCCGGCCCTCGGGGATGCCATCGCCGAGACCGCGACGCGCAAGGGCGTGCGCACCCGCTCCCACCACATCGACACGCTCGACGTGGAGTACGGCACCCTGGTGCCGCTCCACTTCATGGGGATGCCGAAGGAGACGAGGGTGGTGTCCATCGCCGGGTGGATGGCCTTTTCGTCGATCCCCGAGAGCCGCACCGTCGGCGAAGCCATACTGGAAGCGATCCGCGGCTCCGCGGCAAAGGTCGCGCTGATCGCCAGCGGCTCCCTGTCGCACCGGATCCACGACAACGCCGTGGTCGAGAAGGGAACGCTGACCATCAGCGACGAGTTCTACAAGCAGGTGGACCTGCGCGCGCTGCAGTTGTGGGAGGAAGGACGCTGGCCGGAATTCACGCGCATGCTGCCCACCTACGCGAAGACCTGCCACGGCGAGGGCTGGATGCACGACACGGCAATGCTCCTCGGCGCGCTCGGGTGGGACCGGTACGCGGGCCGGGTCGAAGTCGTGACGCCCTACTTCGAAAGCTCCGGTACCGGGCAGGTGAACGCGGTGTTCCCGCTGCACTGACCTCCCTACCTCCAAGACATCCATCGATGGCATGAAACCCTCCCGTTCCGCCATGCCCCGATTCGGCAAATGGGCCCGCCCCTCCCGTCCGCCCGCGGCCGGCTGCGGCGGCGCGGGGCAGTGCGCCGCGAAACTCCGCCTGCGCCCCCGCGCGGGGAGGCGATCGCATGGCTCGCTTCGCGCGACCGTCACCCGATACGCCGACCGGCGTATCTCACACTGAAGGACGGCAATGGGAAGGTTGGCGCTGGCGGCCAAGGTCACCCACGTGCCGTCCATGCTCCTGTCGGAGCTGCCCGGCCGGCACCAGGGCTGCCGCCAGGCGGCCATCGACGGGCACGGGGAGATAGGCCGCCGCTGCCGGGCACTCGGGGTGGACACCATCGTCGTCTTCGACACCCACTGGTTGGTCAATGCGGGCTACCACGTGAACTGCTGCGGCCACTTCCAGGGCGTCTACACGAGCAACGAGCTGCCCCACTTCATTCGTGACATGGCCTACGGGTACGACGGTGATCCGGTCCTGGGCCATGCGATCGCGGAGTCCGCGACCGGCAGTGGCATCCATACGCGGGCCCACGAGATTCCGAGCCTGGAACTGGAATACGGAACGCTGGTGCCCATGCGCTACATGAACGGCGACCGGCGGTTCAAGGTGGTGTCCGTCGCCGCCTGGTGCGCCTGGCACCGCCTGGAGGACAGCCTGCGTTTCGGCGCCGCCGTGCGGCAAGCCATCGAGGGCGGCGATGCCACCGTCGCCGTCCTCGCCAGCGGATCCCTCTCCCACCGCTTCAACGACAACGGCAGCGCCGAGGAAATGATGCACCGCGTCTGGGATCCGTTCTTCGAGCAGACGGACCGGCGGGTGGTGGAACTCTGGCAGGCGGGGGATTTCCGCACCTTCTGCGCGATGCTGCCGGAATACGCCGCGCACTGCCACGGGGAAGGCGGCATGCACGACACGGCCATGCTGCTCGGCCTGCTCGGAGGTCCCGCCTACGACCGGCCGGTGGAGATCATCACGCCCTATTTCGGCAGTTCCGGGACCGGGCAGATCAATGCCGTCTTCCCGGTCGACTGAAATCCCCTCCCCTTTCGAAGACCATGCCGCATTTCCTGATCGAGATCACCGACAACATCGCCGGCGAGGCCGACATCCCCGGCCTGCTGAAGAAGGTCAACGACACCCTGATCGCCCAGGGCGGCGTCTTTCCGACCGGCGGCATCCGCTCCCGGGCCGTGGTCCTGGCGCATTACCGGATGGCCGACGGCGCCGAAGATTACGCCTTCGTGCACGCCCAGCTGAAGATCGGCGCCGGCCGCCCGGCGGAGGTGAAGAAGCAGGCGGGCGACGCCCTCTTCGCGGCGATCAAGGACCATTTCGCCGCCCTCTACGAGAAGCGCTGGCTGGCCCTGTCCATGGAGATCGCCGAGTTCGACGAGGCCGGCACCTGGAAACACAACAACGTCCACGCCCGATTCCGCAAGGATTGACGCCCATGCTGCAACTCTCCCCCGACACCCACGAGGACATCGCCCGGCGCCTCAACGCAGCCGAGAAGACCGGCGTCCAGATCCGCCAGGTCTCCCTTGACCACCCGGAAATGACCATGGACGACGCCTACGCCGTCCAGAGCCGCTGGATCGCGCTCAAGGTGGCCGAGGGCCAGATCGTCAAGGGCCACAAGATCGGCCTCACCTCGCGGGCCATGCAGCAGTCCTCCCAGATCAGCGAACCCGACTACGGCACGCTGATGGACCGCATGTTCTTCCCCGAGGGGGGCGACATCCCCATCGGGCGCTTCATCGTGCCGCGGGTGGAAATCGAACTGGCCTTCATCCTGGCGCGCAGGCTGGAAGGACCGGACGTGACGATCTTCGACGTGCTGAACGCCACCGACCACGTGACGCCGGCCATCGAGATCATCGACCAGCGCTGCCCCCAGGTGGACCCCGCGACGGGCCGCATGCGCAAGGTCTTCGACACCATCTCGGACAATGCCGCCAATGCCGGCATCGTGCTGGGCGGACGTCCCGTGCGGCCCCACGACCTGGACCTGCGCTGGATCGGCGGACTGTGCTACAAGAACGGCGTCATCGAGGAGACGGGCGTGGCCGCCGGCGTGCTCAACCACCCGGCCAACGGCATCGCCTGGCTGGCGAAGAAGTTCGCCCCCCACGGCATCGCGCTGGAGCCCGGCCAGGTGATCCTGGCCGGATCCTTCATCCGCCCCGTCCCCGCCGCCGCCGGCGACAGCTTCCACGTGGACTACGGCCCGCTGGGCGGCATCGGTTTCCGTTTCATTTGAAAGGCGTTTCACCACAGAGGACGCGGAGGACGCAGAGGAAAACCGGGATTGAGGATAGGACGGCGGGAGGACGCATCCCATTGCGAACGCATTCCTCCTTGTCCTCTGCGTCCTCTGCGTCCTCTGCGTCCTCCGCGGTTAAGAACGGCTATTTCAGGACCCCCCCATGGACATCCCCAAGAACGAATTCAAGCGCGCCCTGGCCAAGGGCCGCGCCCAGATCGGCCTCTTCGTCGGCCTGGACAGCCCCGTCGCCGCCGAGGTGGTGGCCACGGCCGGCTTCGACTTCCTGCTGATCGACGGTGAACACGGGCCGGGAGACGTGCGTTCCATCCTCGCCCAACTGCAGGCGGCGGCGGCCTACCCCGTCTCCGCCGTCGTCCGCCCCGCGAATCACGACCCGGCGCTCATCAAGCGCCTGTTGGGCATCGGTGTGCAGACGCTGTTGGTCCCCATGGTGGAATCCGCCGAGCAGGCCGCGGCGCTGGTGGCCGCCACCCGCTATCCGCCCGCCGGCATCCGCGGCGTCGGCACGGCGCTGGAACGCGGCTCGCGCTGGAACGCCATCGACGGCTACCACGGCAAGGCCGATGCGGAAATGTGCCTCATCGTCCAGGTGGAATCCCTGGCCGGGCTTGCCCATCTGGACGCCATCGCCGCCACGCCCGGCGTCGATGGCATCTTCATCGGCCCCGCGGACCTGGCCGCCTCCATGGGCCACCTGGGCCAGACCGGCCACCCCGAGGTGCGCGCCGCCATCGCCGACGCCCTGCACCGCATCGCCGCCGCCGGCAAGGCCCCCGGCGTCTTCGCCCACGACCCGGCCCTGGGCGCCCAATACCGGGAGGGCGGCGCGGTATTCCTCGCCGTGGGCGCCGATACGGCCCTGCTGCGCAATGCGGCCGTGCGCCTTGCCGCGTCCTTCAAGGACACGGGCGGCTCCGGCGGCGCCGCCTATTGAAAGGCGATTGATGACCGACGCCCGATATTTCGAACGGCCGGCCCGCTTTTCCGAGGCGGAATGGGCCACCCGCGTGCAATTGGCCGCGGCCTACCGGATCTTCGACCACCTGGGGTGGACGGAGCTCATCTACAACCACATCTCCCTGCGCTTGCCGGGGCCGGAGCGGCACTTCCTGATCAATCCCTTCGGCCTGCACTATTCGGAAGTGCGGGCCTCCAACCTGGTCAAGGTGGATATCGGGGGCAACATCGTCGGCCATTCGGACTGGCCGATCAATCCGGCCGGCTTCACCTTCCACGGCAAGATCCACGAGAAGGTGCCCGACGGCCATTGCGTGATGCATCTGCACACGACGGCGACCCAGGCCGTCTGCTGCCTGAAGGACGGGCTGTCGTTCTCCAACTTCTACGCCGCCCAGCTCTACGGGAAGGTCGCCTACCACGACTTCGAGGGCATCACCGTCCACCGGGACGAGGGGGAACGCATCCTGGCCAGCGCCGGCGACAAGCCCGTGCTGCTGCTGCGCAACCACGGGCCGGTCACCATCGGCCATACGCTGTCCCAGGCCTTCGCCCTGATGTGGCTGGTGAACCGCGCCTGCGAAATCCAGGTGGCATCGATGGCCATGGGCCCGGTGATCGAGATCGCCGAACCGGTGTTGGAAAGATGCGTGGCCGACTCGCTGAACTTCGACCCCCGGTTCGGGGCCGGCGCCGACGCCTTCGCCGCCCTGCAGCGGGTGGTGGACCGGATCGATCCGGGCTACCGGTATTGACATTGCATTGCTTGGGCGAAGCGGCGCGCCGAGGGCTTGCAGGTCCGCGCAGACCTTGCCGCAGAGGCGCAGAGGCACGCAGAGGAAGGCACCATTGATTCTCGCAGGGGCCGTGCGGTCGGGGGGTCGGGTGCGGCGTTCCCGTCGCGGTCTGTATCCGTCTTCCCCGGCGTCCTGGCGCGTCCGCGGCGCCCGGGTGGCGAAGAATCCGGCATCATTGCACCCGGCCGGGCGTCCGGTCCGGGCCGTTTCCAGGAGTTCGTTTCCATGAAAGTCTGCATCGTCGGTGCCGGCGCCATCGGCCTGGTCTTCGGCGCCCGCCTCGCCGCCACGGGGCACCAGGTCTGCGCGCTGGCCCGCGGCGCGACGCTCGCCGCCCTCCAGGACAAAGGCATGCGGCTGGAGGCGGACGGCGCGGTGACCTCGCAGCCGGTGCGACCCGTGGCGGACAGCCGGGAGGCCGGCGTCCAGGACCTGGTGGTCGTCGCCGTGAAGCAACCGGCCCTGGCGGCGGTGGCACCCGCGATCCCGCCCCTGCTGGGACCCGGAACCATGGTCCTGACGGCCATGAACGGAGTGCCCTGGTGGTTCTTCGACGGCCTGGCCGGCCCCTTGCACGGGACGGCCCTGGACAGCGTGGACCGGGGCGGCGGGTTGCGCTCGCTGATCCCCACGGCGCGTGTGATGGGCTGCGTGGTCCACATGTCCTGCGCTGCGCCGGAACCCGGCCTGAGCCGCATCGGATTCGGCAACGGCATCATCGTCGGCGAGGCGGCCGGCGGTGCCTCGCCGCGCCTCGAAGCCCTCTTGGCCGAATTGCGTGCGGCAGGTTTCGACGCCAAGGCCTCGCTCTCGATCCAGCACGACATCTGGTACAAGCTGTGGGGCAACATGACCATGAATCCCATCTCGGCCCTTACCGGCGCCACCAGTGACCGAATCCTGGATGACGTGCTGGTCAATGACCTGGTGGTGGCGGTGATGACCGAGGCGGCCGCGGTCGGGGCGGCCATCGGCTGCCCGATCCTCCAGACGCCGGCGGAACGCAATGCCGTCACGCGCCAACTGGGCGCCATGCGCACCTCGATGCTGCAGGACGCGGACAAGGGACGGCGCCTGGAGATCGACGCATTGCTGGCCGTGGTCCACGAGATCGCCGGGCGGGTCGGCATGCCGGTGCCCCATACCGCCGGCCTGCTCGGGTTGATCCGCCTCTTCGCCCGGCAGCGGGGCCTTTACGATTGAGCGCGTTCGTCACCAGACCGATGCAGCGAAAAAAAGCGGTTGAACCACGGAGCCACAGAGTTCACAGAGGAAAATCAGATACTTGGCGGGGTTGTCGTACTCACCCGATGGGTGGCCCGAACACCACACGCCAGTCCTTGATGTTTCGCATTTCTCTGCGTAACTGTGCCTCTGTGGTGAGGTTTTCAGGATGAAAGCCTCGCCGCCCAGGCGCAAAGCCGCGAAGGGCCGCATGGGACCGGACAACGGCGCAACCATGAGCCGCGACGCCTCGCTGCAAGGACGCCCAATGCCTCCGCTTGCCGGAAGGCGAGCCGCTTGCGAGTCGCCAGCGGTTGGCCCGACGGACGCATGGCATCCGCCATCGCATTCCCCGTTGCCGTTTGATGTTCTTGGCTCCTTGGCGGCGTCCGATGGGGTTTTCGGGGGGTTCGCCGTCGGCGGCCCCGATCCCGCCCGGCGCGCGACGGAAACCGCGCCTTCGCGCACTCCCGGCGGCGTTTCCGCGGCGAAAGAATGACCAGCGCATCGCTCCCCGCCCCCATGCGGGCCCTCGCCCACCCCGCCTTCCGCTACTACTTCGCCGGGCAGGCCGTCTCCATCCTGGGATCGTGGATCCAGCAGGTCGCCCTCGCGTGGCTGGTCTACCGGCTCACGGGGTCGGCGACCCTGCTCGGCGTCACCGCCTTCGCGGCTCTCGTCCCGCAGCTCTTCGTAGGGCCCCTGGCCGGCGCGTGGATAGATCGCCATGACAAGCGGCGCACCCTGGTCGGCATCCAGTTCCTCCTGGCGCTGCAGGCCGCTGTGCTGGCCCTGCTCGCCTGGACGGAATCCATCGGCCCGCCGCTGATCGTGGCCATGTCGGTCGCGCTGGGCGTGCTGAATGCCTTCGACACGCCGCTGCGCCAGTCCTTGATTTCGGTGATGGTGCCGCGCCGGGAGGACCTGCCCAATGCCCTGGCCCTGAACGCCATGCTGTTCAACCTGGGCCGCTTCATCGGCCCGCCGGTGGCGGGATTCCTGGTCGGCCTCACGTCGGAGGCCGCCTGCTTCGCCATCAATGCGGTGTCCTTCGCGGCCCTGATCGCCGGCCTGCTGCGGATGCGGGTGCCGCCCACGCCGCGGGCCCAGGGTTCCGTGGGCCATGTGTTCCGGGAAGGCCTGCGTTACGCCTGGAACGATTACGCGATCCGTACCGTGCTCCTGATGCTGACGCTGCTCAATCTCACCGCGTCCGCCTATGCGGTGCTGCTGCCCATCTTCGCCAAGGAGGTCTTCGCCGGCGACGCCCGCACCCTGGGCCTGCTCTGGGGCGCCGCAGGCTGCGGCGCGTTCGCCTCCACGCTCTTCCTGGCGGCCCGCAAGTCCCTGCCGGCGGTGGTGCGGGGTGTGGCGGGCGGGGTGTTCCCGCTGACCACGCGCCTGGAGGTCGCCCTGCCCGCCATGGCGGCCCTCGGTTTCGGCATCTCCGTCTGCAACGTCGGCGTGAACACCATCCTGCAGAGCCTGACGCCGGACCGGTTGCGGGGACGGGTGATCTCCCTCTTCACCGCCGCCCGGTTCGGCTTCGACGCCGTGGGAGGCCTCATCGCCGGGTTCGTGGCCGCGGCCTTCGGCGCCCCGGCCACCCTGGTCGGCGAGGGCGTGATCCTGGGCGTCGCCGCGGCCTGGTTCCTCGGGCACCGGCGGGATATCCAGCGGGCCAGCGGCGCGGCGGCCCCCTCCGCCGGGCGCCGGGGCGGTTAAACTCGCCCCTCCCACACCGGAGGAGGGTCCCATGCGCACCGCCCTGATTCTCCCGCTCCTCGTCCTCGCCCTCGGGGCCCCGGCCGCCGCCGAGGACAACCTTTACTGCGGTGGCGCCGTCCGGCAGACGGTGCCCAGCGACCTCGCCAACGTGGTCGGGGAACTGACCCTGGAGTACGTGGCCGAGAACGGCGGTGCCGGCGGCATCATGCGTTGCGGCTACGGCTACGCGGCCGAGAAATGCGGCGATCATGCGACGGCCAACCGGATCTACGACCGCTGCATCGCCGCCGGGCACGTGGGCGCCATGCTCTGGAAGGCCCTGCTCTTCGAGAACGGCAACGGCGTACCCCGGGACCTGGCCAAGGCCGCCGAACTCTACCGCCGGGCCGGCGAGAGCGGCACCTCCGGTTACGCCACCCTCGGGAAACTGCACTACGCGACCGCCCTGCTGCTCGGGCAGGGCGTGGCGCGGGACGAAGCGGCCGCCCGGCGCTGGTTTGCCGCCGCCGCCGCGGAAGGGGACCGGGACGCCGCCGAATTCCTGCGCACCGGCTACCACACGGCCCAGCGGGATGCCGAAGGCCGGGGCGTCGGAATGCCGGTGGCAGAGAAGCGGCCGTGACCGGCGGTATCGCACGGCCCCGGGTTTTCGTAAGCCGTCGGGTGTTCCCGGAAGTCCTCGACTACCTCGGACAGCACCTGGAGGTCGCGGTGAATCCGGGCGAGGAGCCCCTCGGCCCCGATGCCCTGGCCACGGCCATCGGCGACCGGGAGGGCCTGCTGCTGTCCGGGTTCGACCCTTTCCGGGCCGACCTGATTGCCCGTTGCCCGCGGCTCAAGGCCGTCTGCAACATCGCCGTCGGCTTCAACAACATCGACGTGGCCGCGTGCACGGCGGCCGGCATCCGCGTCACCAACACGCCCGAGGTGGTGGACGACGGCACCGCGGATCTCGCCTGGGCGCTGATCCTCGGCGCCGGACGGCAGGTCGTGGCCTGGGACCGCTGGCTGCGTGCCGGGCATTGGCAGGACACGGCGCGCAATCCCCTGCGCGGCCGGGACATCCACCACGCGACGCTGGGCATACTCGGCTTGGGACGGGTCGGGCGGGCCATCGCCGCCCGCGCCGCCGGCTTCTCCATGCAGGTGGTCTATCACAACCGGCGGCGCCTCGAACCGGGCGACGAGGCCGCCGTCGGCGCCCGCTGGCTGCCCAAGGACGAATTGCTGCGCGCGGCCGACTTCCTGGTCCTCGCCCTGCCCTACACGCCGGAGAACCGGCATGCCGTGGGCGCCGCGGAACTGGCGCTGATGAAGCCCACGGCCTGCCTGATCAACGTGGCCCGGGGCGGCATCGTGGACGACGGGGCCCTGATCGCGGCCTTGCGGGAGAAACGCCTGGCGGGCGCCGGCCTGGACGTGTTCGAGAACGAACCCGCCTTCGACCCGGGCTTCCTGGAACTGGACAACGTGGTGCTGACTCCCCACATCGGCACCGCGACCCGCGCCACGCGCGTGGCCATGGCGATGCGGGCGGCCGGGAACCTGGTGACCGCGATGCAGGGGCGGCGTCCCCGGGACGTCGTGAACCCCGAGGTAGAATCCATGCTCCGCGCCTGAGGGCGCTTACCCCGGAGTCCCGCCATGACCGTCTGTCCCGTCGCCATCGTCGCCGGTTGCGCCAAATGCCCCGTCGAGAAGGTCTGCCTGCTGAAGGGCGTGTTGGGCGACTACAAGAAGCCGGAACCGCCCGCGCCGGAAAAGTCCGCCGCCGAGAGCAGGGCGAAGAAGTAACGCCGCCCGTGGCGGCCCGCGATCCCGGCACCGACGCGAAGTTCGGGCCGGATCGCCCTTACACGAGCACGAGCCGGAAGCCCTCGCCGGGCAGGATCCGCTCCTCGGTCTCCACCAGGAAGAGGTTTTCGGCCACCAGGCCGATCTTCGCCAGCATCACGGCGGACAGATGGGCGCTGCCCTCCAGCACCAGTTCCTCCCCGCGCCGCATCGCCTCGGGTATCGGCCCGTAGCGGAAACGGTCGGGGCCTTCCTCGCGGCCGATCAGTTCGTCCAGGTCGGTGCCGGGGGTGCAGACATGTCTCATGGGGTTTGCCACCGGTGATTTGCCTGGGCGAATTAACGGCCCAAACGGCCTCCGGGTGTACTTCGATCAGCGACGGGATTTGGCGCCATTTCCTTCGCGCCGGCCGAGACGGGGGATCGCCCCCGCTCATTGCAGCGTGGTCAGGTAGGCCAGGATGTCCTGGACGTCCCTTTCCTTCAGGGTTTCCAGAACCCCGCCCGGGCGGTCGTCGTCGTGCGGCCGGTCATGGCGGAGGTAGGCCTCGATCTGCTTCCTGAGGTAATGGGTGTATTGCCCCACCAGCATGGGAAAGTTCGATCGCCCGCGGCCGGTCTTGCCATGGCAGTTGGCGCATTCGGACTGGTAGACCCGCTCTCCGTTGGCCACGTCGCCCTCGACGCGCGGCACGACCATGACCAGTTCCAGCGCCTTCATGCGGGTGAGGGCATCCTCGCCGGGTTTCGGCTCCGGCGGCCGGGTGGGCAACTCGATGGAGGCCAGGTAGGCGATCACGGCCTTCATGTCCTCGTCGGGCAGGTCCCGCTCCACGGCATAGGGATACATGGTCGGGTTGTAGCGCCGCTTCTCCCGGAAGGCGATCATCTGTTCTTCCATGTAGAGGGCCCGCTGGCCGGCTAGGCGAGGGTACTCGCCCCGCTTGCCGCCCTGGCCGTAGGCGCCGTGGCAACCCGCGCAGGTGAGGTTGATCTCCTTCCCGTAGGCGTGGTCGTCCACGCCGCCGGCCACCCCGGCGAGGCCCGCGAAGACCAGGCAAGCGAGCAGGCGCAGGCCTCCCGGCACCCGGGCCCGCCGATCGCGGATTGGCGGCCTCACCCGGCGCGCCTCCCCGGCGCGTCCCCGTACCGGCATGAAGCGGGCGCAACG
>DAOLKI010000018.1:0-13564 GCA_035331665.1 Rhodocyclaceae bacterium | reverse complement strand
CTTCCTGATCGCCGCCGGGATCGAACTGGTTGGGGATCTTGGGTTTGCTCATGGGGTGGGGTTCGCGCAAAGGAGTGGCTGGGATTGTAGTCCCGCCACCCTCGCCGGCGCGCCGACCCGGTGAATCAGATTTTCCCGATCAGGTTGATGAACCACCCGTGGGAACGATAGGACAAGTCCGTCAGGTCATCGGAGAAGTCCGTGAAGTTATAGCCGCCGCCGAGCTTGAAGTTCTTGCCGAGGTGCCCGTAAACCGCCACCAGCGCGCCACTCTTGCTGTCCCCGGCATCATTGGCGTCCAGATAACGAAGTTCGGTCAGCACATCCCACTCGTGCACCCAATGCCAGTCAGCCCGCAGGATGCCCAGAAAAGCCGTGGAATCCTGCCAGGTGCCGCCCACCTTGGTGTCCTTCAGCTCCCCCCTGCGGTAACCCAGCTTGCCGCCCACCGACACCCAGGGACGCAGGTCGTGGATGGTGTCCACCGAGAGCACGTGGCTGCGCTGGGCATAGTCCAGCATGGCACCGCTGATGCCTACCTGGCCCGGTGATGGCAGGTTGTAGAAACCGGTGTACTTGAACAGGGTATTCCAGCGGTCGTTGTTGACCGGGCGCCAGGCGTAGCCCGCCACCAGCTCCGCATACTTGCCGTCCTGCATGGCGCCCGCACCGCTGTCGGAAATGGACAGGTTGAAGCGTCCCAGGAAACGCCAGTCCGGGTTCACCTGATAGCCCAGTGTGTTCTTCAGCAACCAGGTGTTCCGGGTCGTCGTTCCCTTCTCGTGCCGATATTCCAGTGCTCCCGCGTAGCGGGTGGCGTCGCGACGGTAGCCGGCTGTGAAGCCCAGGGCCTGGCGACGCAGATCACCGGACAGAGGATCGGACAGGTCGCCGGCCTCCAGCTTGAGGCCATAGGTCCAACGGTCGTTGGGAGACAAATCCAGTCCGAATGCGTGGGTGAGGCCGGCGGGGCCCTCGCCGTGCTGGTATCGCTCCTCCACATGGACACCGACCGCGTCGCTGAAGCGCGACTTGCCGCCGGCGGTGAATAGCCCGGCCCGCCCCCGGTAACCGTCATCGGTACGGTCCGGAGTGAGGGTGTAGCTGCTGTAGAAGCTGGTGCGATCGTCGACTCGCCAGTCGCCGGAAATCCTGGCGCCCAGGCCGCCTGCGCCTTCCGACAGTTCCCCTCCCAGCTTGAAACGATCATTGATGCGCTTTTCGCCACCCACACCCACCCGGTCGTTGGCGTCCCGACCCGCATCCCGTTCCAGGGTGCCCTGGACGTAGCCATAGGCGCTCCAGTCCGCCTTCTCCTTTTCATCGGGCAGATACTCCAGGCGCGCCACCAGATCGGCGCGGCCGCCGCTCTGGGAGAGGATGGAGCTGGCGTTGGCAACGCGGGTATCCAGATCGTCGTGGCGCAGCCCCAGTCCTGCCCTCCAATTGGGGGAGAAGCGCTGTCGCAGGTTCACTTCGGCGCTCTGGCTGTCCTGGCTTGCTGCTTCCTTGCGGTCCAGCTTTGCCAGAACTTCGGTTTCGGAGGATACCTGCCAGGACACGCTGCCGCCCGCTTGCTCGACGGCCTCCGCGGTGATCCGGCCCGGACCGGAGAAGCCGGCATCCCTGTCCTGCCAATAAAAAGTGGCCTTGCCCCGGGCTTCGGAGAACTCGGCGAAATCCAGCCCCGCCTCGACGCGACGCGCGTCGGCCTTGCCACTAGGGCCGCCAGGCACGGCGTTGAAGCTGAAGCCACCGTCCGGAGAGGACCAGGCGCCACCGCCCGCGCCATCGGATCGGGCGCCCTCCAGTTTCAGGAAAGTGCCCGGTTTGAAGCGCAGCGTGGCATCCAGGCCATGCAACCGCTGGCGCTGGCCGTCCTGGCGAAAAGCGGAGGCGCCGATCTTCACATGATCGTTGACCCAGACGGTTCCGCGTCCGCCCATGGCCAGATCCTCGCTGGCGAAGACACCCGGGGCATACTCGTAGGTCACCACCAAATGCACCGGATGGCCGCCCAGGCTGCCCGCCTGGACCAGGGTGCCGGCCCCGGAGGTGGAGGCCAGGGGCTCTCGCAGGATGATGCGGCCCTGCAGGGCGTTCACCTCGTAATCCTGCACCGCCACTAGCTGCCGGGTGTTCAGCACCAGTCCGGAATCCTTGTCGCGAACCTCGATCCAGGCCCGCTCGGAGCCCGGTGTGATGTCGATGTGGCGCAGGTAATAGAGGCTGCCGCCTGTGCCCCGGAACTCCTCCCGGGACTGCATCGTGCCAGGATCCGCCGCGAAGACCTCCATCCGACTCCGCTTCTCGCCATGACCGGTGGTGGCCTCGCTGGCGAAGCGCGCCCGCGCTCCATAGAGACCGCGGCTGAAGTTGGTGAATTCCGTGCCGGTGAAGCTGGTGTGGAAGCTGCCCCACAAGACCTGGGACTCTCCCTTTTCCAGGCGCACGAAGAACTTGCCCTGGGTGGGCGCGTCGTCCACCGTGGTGGAATCGTCGCCATAGACAGGGTAGTACTTGTCCGGATCCAGGCGACGCAACAGATAGCGGGGATCCTTGGCCGAGAAATTGGAGAACAGGTCGCGCAGTGGCTGCTCTCGTGTATCGGCGCTGGCTGTCAGTTCCCAGTCCCTCAACAGGGATTCGCCCTTGATCTTTCCCTTCAGGTAGAAAGCCAGGCGGCCGTCAACAAAGACCTGGTTGTCGAAATGGTCGGTGGCCTCCGCCGTTACCAACTTGGCGGGCCCGGTCGTGGTGTTGCGACCCAGGGTCAGGTCGGCGATACCCAGATAGAACCAGTCGGCGTCGGCGATGTAAATATTGCGGGCATAGGAACGCACCGCCTCATCCCGATCATTCAGCACCGCCACCTCGACCACATGGGAGCCGGCGGGCAGGATTTGGCGAGCCGCGAACGCACCGGCGGCATCGACCGGCACCGCGGCGCCAAGGAAGCGCACGGACTCGCCCGGCCTGATACCCGTCCCGTTAACGGTCACCACACCGCCGCTCACAGGGATGTTGGAGAAGACCAGGCTGTTCTCGCCATAACCCGCCAGGCGCTCCCGCCGCGGATCCTCGAGATCCTCGGTGGGTCTGGCCTGTTCGACGATATCCAGAGTCCTGGCCCGCGTCTCGTCGAACCGTCCCGCCTTGTCGTAGACCCGGAGGAGGTAGCGCACGGACTTCATGTCCCGCTCCGAGGGTATCCAGGCGACACGCTCACCCAGTCCCACCGGCAGTATCGCCAGGGGCGCGCCCTGGGTACTGGCGTCGGCCCGGAACAGTCGGATCTCCGCCCGCTGGATGAAAGCGGCGTAGTTGGCGTAGGCGACGAACTCGACCGGCGTCCCCCGGGCCACCGCATTGGGCCAGGCGTGAGTATTCAGTACCGGCTTCTGTTGCAGGGGGTCGTAGCGCAATTGCAGCTCTCCCCGTTCCAGGGCCACGTCCGTGCAACGCTGGATATCCGCATCGATGACACCCGGGCCGTCCTGCGGCACGCCATCGATGCTGATGCGGAATGGCGTCTCCCCGGCCCGCTGGCGGCTGGCCAGTACGTCCTTGCAGTCGCGAGGGGGAATGGGGACCGCCGCGACGGGTGGTGGTGCGGGCTGGGGTTCCGGCAGCGCCGGCGCGGGGTGCTCGATTACCACCTCCCGCTCCGTTACCTGGACGAGGTCGTAGCTGGCCTGGATTTCGATGCGCCGATTCCGGGCCATGCCTCCAGGGCTGGCATTGTCGGCCACCGGCTGGTCGGGACCCCGGGATTCGGTACCAATCCGGTCCGGGGGCAGCTCCAAGACGGTGGCCAGATAGGTTGCCGCCGCCTTGGCACGGGCCATGCCCAGGCCGTGGTTGTCGCCAAAACGAGCCCTTGTGATGGCAGACAGCGCCTCGGTGTCGGTATGGCCGACAACCTGTAGACGCAGGTTGGCGCGTCCCCTGAGCTGGTCGGCCAAGGCATCCAGACTGCTCTTCATGCGCCCGGTGAGGGCGCTGCCGCCGGACTCGAAGAGAGGTTCGGACAGGGTTTCCGTCATCGGCCGGATGCTTTCCTCCCGAATATTTCGCGTTTCCCGGAGGCGCGCCGGCCCGGTGGCGGGCAAGGCGACCGGAACGGACGTGGTGGCCGGGGACACGGCCGTAACAGGTAGCGCGTCGGACAACACAAATGTTTCCTGGCCAAGTTCCCGCTCGGCGTTGGGGCCGGGTGTCGCCCGGGCGCCAAGGCTGGCGCCGCGATCGATCCGCTTTCCGTTGACGGCGCGACAGTTCTCCCGTGTCGTGTCGGCCCCATCCTGCCCGCAGGGGACACATGCCATATCGACCTGACGGAAGCACTCCTCGCCCGCCATGGTCGGCGCGGCCAGGATGACGCCTTGCATGGCCAGCGCCAGGGCATTCATTTTCATGGCGCCGCTCATTTCACCCCCCCTTCCCGGGATGCATCCCGTTTGCCGGAGGCGCGCCGGAATAATTCCTCCTCGAATTGCAGCGTGTAACAGCAACCCCGCTCCCGCCAGAGCGTCTCGATGGCCTGGCGCACGGCCTTGAGACGCGCCGGCGCCATGTCGGCGTCCTGCTCGCCAATCCGATAGGCCAGACGCATGACCGAGGGCCGCTGGCTCAAGGTCTCGGGCAGCCTGGACAGCGCCTCGGCCAGGGCCGGGCCCGGCTCGGCTTTCCCAGCCTGGAAGGCCGCTTCGGCCAACTCCAAACGCACCACCCGGTGGATGGCGGCACCGAAGTTGAGCTTTACCAGTTTGCCCCGGGTCATGCGCACCTCACGGGGGTTTTCCGTGGTGATGCGGTAACCGGACGGCAAGGTGCGTTCGTCCAGCTTCATGATGAAGTTGGAGCCCCGCTGGGCCTGGGGAATCTGGGCGCAGGTGACGTGGAAACGGCCTTCCGCATCTGTGGTCACCAGCAGGCCCCGGGCCGTGGCCAGGCGCACATCGGCGATACCCGGCTCGCCTTCGTCCTGGTAGCCGTTGGCGTTGCGGTCGTCGAAAACCTTGCCGATGAGATCCGAGCAGTCGAAGGTGGGATCGGGGACTACCCGCACCGTTGCCGTGGCGGTATTGGACACCTGGCTATTGACCACGCTGTTGAGCGCCCAGGTCTGGTTGGTGTACTCGCCATCACCAACACCGGCGCCCACCACCAGCATGAGCCTCAGGGTCTTGGTCTCGTTGGCGGCGAAGGTCTGGTTGGGCCAGGAAAGGAGGCGGCCGTTGAGCATCGGCTCGACGGCGACGCCGTTCAGGCGGGCACTTCCCGACTTGTACTTGAAGCCGGGCGGCACCTGATCCTGGAGGGTGATGTTTCCCAGTGCCGCCGCCAGGGTGTTGCGGGCGGTGATGGTGTAGGGCACCAGATCTCCCTTGCTGACGTTCACCAGCGGCGTCGTCTTGGACATGACGATGGCGCCCCCCAGGATCGGGTCGAGGGGAATGTGGTTGTTGAGCACATTCGCCGACACGCCCACGTTCAGGTTGAAGCTCTGGAAATACTGGGTCGTGGCCGAGCCGCCGGCGACGATGCCGTCGCAGGCCGCCGGGTTGTGCGCAGCGACTCCCGCGGGCGGGGCCGTGTTGCTGCTCTGGATCAGCGCCGGCGCCGGCGCGGCGCCCACCGCCGGAGTACCGGCGCAGGCCGGGATCAGGGTGGAGGGCAGCGGCACATAACCGGCCGGATAGGTGGTCACGGTCAGGGTATACACGCCATTGGGCGCCCCCGGATTCAGCAGGAACTGATACAGGCCACCCGCGCCAGTGGTCTGGGTCAGACTGCCGCCAACAACATGGCCGGCATTGAAGCCGGGCGGGCCTGACAGGGTGATGGTGGCGCCGGCCACCGGCTGACGCGTGACCGCGTCATAGACCACGCCGGCGGGATCGAGCGGCAGGCTCTGCTCGGCGACGCTGGCCCCTTCCAGCAGCGTCAGGCCGGACAGGATGCCCTGGCTATTGTCCGCCCCCGCCGGGTTATTGGGCCCCGTGGCGCCATTGACGAAGGCGCCACCGCTCTCGTTGGGCACAGGCCGGCCGAACACCGTGCGACCGCCTGGCTCCAGGAAGCGGATGCTGTAACCGGAGCCGGGAGCCAGGTTGTTGAACGCGTAGGCGCCGTTGGCTGCCGTGGTGGTTGTGGCCACGATCTGGCCGCTCAACACCAGTTCGACCACCCAGTCGGCGACCAGGGGTTCGCCACCATCCAGTACCCCGTCGTGATCCAGGTCCCGCCATACGCGACCCTGTACCGACGCGACACCGGCGATGGGGGTCGGGTCGGTGGCGGTGTTGTTGCCGGTGAAGCCCGATGGTTCGCCGCCTCCGGAAATCGTGGCCGTATTTACCAGGACTTGCCCGGCCAGACCCGCCGCCACGCTCACATTCAGGATGATGGGATTCCCGCTGGCGCCGGGGCCGATGGACGCGGTAGAGGTACAGGTCACCACCTGGCCGGCGATGCCGCAGGTCCAGCCGGTTCCGGCCGCCGCCGTGGGCGTGATGCCGGCCGGCAGGGTATCCACCAGGGTGACCGTGCCGCTCGTCGCCACCGTACCGATGTTGCCCGGGGTCAGGGTATAGAAACCGGTCGTGCCTGACTGGGCGAAACTGGCCGGGGCATGGCTCTTGGCGATGCTCAGGTCGGGAGCGGCGCCCGCCAGTTCGGCGAAGTTGTTGTCAGCCGACACTGTATCGGCGCCCACCAGGCTGATGCCGGTGATCTGGCTGGTCGTGGCGGTGGGATTGCTCGCCACGCCACCGGTGCTGCCCGCCGTCGTCGTGCCGTTGCTGGTCCCGGCGGCCTGGCCCGGCTGGCTCAGGGTGTAGGTGCCTTCCGGCAGCCCGGTGAAGCTGTAGCTGCCGTCGCTGGCTGTCGAGGTCGTGCGGCTGACCGGGTTGCCGTTGATGTCGGTGCCGGTCAGGTTGATGGTTACGCCGCCGATGCCGTGATCGTTGCCGTTGACCGTACCACCCGCGTCGAAATCGAGGAAAACCCGGCCGGAGAGGGCGCGACCGTTGGGAATCTCGGCGAAGTTGTTGCCGGTGGCGGTGGTGTTGGGCGGCAGGACGATGCCGGCAATGAGGCTGGGGGCGGTGGTCACGGCGCTGGCCGTACCCACGCTACCGCCGTTGCCGACGCCACCCGCGGTGGTGATGCCGTTCGACGTTCCCGCCGGTTGCGTGGGCTGCCGGATCGAATAGGTGCCGGGCTGAAGGCCGCTGAAACTGTAATTCCCGGAGGCATCCGTGGTGGTGCTGGCCACGACGCTGTTGCCGGCGTCCAGCAATTCGACCACCACCCCGGAGATGCCGGTGTCGGCGCCGTTCTGGGCGCCGTTGTTATTCTGGTCGAGGAACACCGTGCCGGTAATCCTGCTCGGCGCGACCTCCGCGAAGTTGTTGCCGGCCGAACCGCTGATCTCGCCGCCGGCGCCATCGGCGTTGAGCACGATGCCCGCGACCAGGCTGCTGCCGGCGGTGGGGTTTGACGCGGCACCCGCCGTGCCGGTGCTGCCGTTGACGCTGGTGATGGGGCCGGCGCTGGTCGTGCCATTGCTGGTCCCGGCGGGCTGCGACGGCTGGCAGACCGAATAGGTGCCCGCCCCCAGGCCGGAAAACAGGTAATTGCCCAGGGCATCGGTGATGGCCGTGGCCAGCAGCGCGCCGGAACAGTTCGGGCCGGCCCGGAGCTCGATGCTTTCGCCCGTCACGGGGACATCCGTGCCGGAATCGAAGCTGCCGTTGGGCGTGACGTTGTTGTCCTTGAATACCTTGCCGGAGATGTATCCCAGGGTGCTCACGGTGAGCGAGGCATTGGCCGGTTCCGGATTGTTGCCCACACTGGTTTGCAGCGCACCGGCGGGGATGTTGTTGTTGTGGACACCCGGGGTGGTCCCGATTACGTCGACGCTGATGGTGCAGCCCCCGGCCGGAATGGCCGCGCCGTTGGCATAGCTCACCGTACCGGCGCCCGCCACGGCGGTCACCGCCCCGGGACAGGTCTTCACCACATTGGGTGGGGTAGCCACCACGATGGCGCCCGGTGCCGTGGGAAGGGTATCCGTCAGCGCCGAGCTCAGCGTGATGGCGGAGGCATTGTCATTGCCCAGGAAGAGCGTCAGCACCGAGGTGCCGCCGGGCGGAATGACCGCCGGGTTGAACTGCTTGCTCAGCGTCGGCAGCTTGGACACCGTCAGCTGCGCGCTGGTCGGCTCCTCGTTGCCGACCCCCTCGTTAGTGCTGACATCGCCGGCGGCGATGCTGTCCACATAGACACCGGAGATATTGGAGAGCACGTCCACCGTCACCGTGCAGGCACCCGTCGCCGGAATGGTGGCGCCGCTCAGGCGCAGGCTGGTGCCGGAGGCGGCCGCGAGCACCGTGCCACCGGCGCAGGTGGTGCTGGCATTGGGCGTGGGCGCCAGCACCAGGCCGGCAGGCAGCGCGTTGGTGAAGGCCGCGCCGGTAAGCGGGGCGTTGTTCGGGTTGTCGAGACGTATGGTCAGCGTGCGCGCCGTGCCGGGCGAGGTGATGTCGCCGCCGGTGGTGAAGCCAACCGGGTTACCGGCATCCAGGGTCAGGTTGGTGATCGCCTCGTGAATGATCAACGGCGACTTGGCGCGCAATACCGCGGAAGCCGGCTGGGAGTTGCTCGCCGTGGCGCCGCCGGCGTTGGCGGTGACCCCCCCGGCCGGGATGGTGTTGGTGTAGTCGCCCTGGGCCACCACCAGCACATCGATCTCCGCCTGGCAGGTTGCCGCCACGCCGCCGGAGGCGGCCGGCACGGTGCCATTTGCGACCTGCACCTGGTTGGCCGCGGGCGCGGTCACCACCGCGCCCAGGCAGGTGCTGGTCGGGTTGGCGCCCGCCGGAACGCTAACGCCGCCCGGCAGGGTGTCGGTAACAGCGAGGAAGGTGAGCGGCGTCGCCGTGGCGTTGTAGAACGTGATGCGCAGGCGCGAACGCTCGCCGGGTTTCACCACCGCCGGCAGGAATTGCTTGGTGACGCCGATGTTCGCCTGCGTGGTCAGACTGGTCTGCGCCGCGAAGGCGTTGCTCAAGCCCTGGTCATTCTGAACTGCGCCGGCCGGGATGAAGTTGGTGATGCCGCCGACCGTGGTGGAAGTGACATTGACATTCACCACGCAACTCGTGCTGGCGGCCAGGCTGACGCCTGTCAGGCTGACCGAGGCGGCACCCGGCGTGGCGCTAACCACGCCGCCTGGGCAGGTGGTGCCGGCCGCGGGCGTGGCGGCGATGACCATGCCGTTGACGGCGGCGCCGGAGGTGCCGTCGGCGGTGAAGTAGTCGGTCAGGGACAGGTTGCTGACCGCCTGCGTGCCGCTGGTGATGGTCAGGCTCAGCACGCTGGTCTGGCCGGGGAAGGTCAGGGTGCTGGGCGAGGTGGACTTGGCCACGGTAAGGCTGGTGGGCGCCTGGAAGTTCAGCGTGCCTATCACCGGGGTGGTGTTGATCACGCCGGCGTCGGCGGTGATGTTGCCGGCAGGGATGGTGTTGACCCAGTTGGCGGCGCCGCTTGCCACGACATCGAAGATGAATTCACAACTGCCGCCACCGGCCAGGCTGGCGCCGCTCAGGCTGGCGCTGGAGGCGCCGGGCGTGGCGGTAATGCTGGTGGCGCCGGCACAGGTGGTGTAGGCCTGGGCCGGATTGGCGACCACCATGCCGGCGGGGAGCGGATCGGTGATGGCCAGACCGGTAAGCGGAATGGAGCCGCTGTTGCTGACCCGCACGGTCAGGGTGGCGCGGCCGCCAGAGGAAACAGCTGTGGGCGCGAAGCTCTTGCTCGCCGACAGCGCCGAGGAATAGACCAGGGTGGCGGTATTGCTGCTCACCGGGCCGACCAGATGGGTGGAGCCGTTGGCGTAGGTTTCGGTACCGCCGGCGGTGGCGGTATTCGGGTAGCTGCCGGCCGGGCCGACGACATCGACGCTCAACAGGCAGGAACCGGATGCGCCGGTGCCGGAGCCGGCCCGGGCCGGCACGGTGCCGCCGTTCATGGCGATCGAGGTGGAACCCGGGGTGGCGGTGATGGTCGGGCTGCCGCAGGTGCTCGATGCGTTGGCCGGGTTGGCGATACGCAACTGGCCACTGCCGGACGTGGGCAAGGTATCGGAGATGGACACGTTGGTGAGCGGATTGGCGGAGGTGTTGCCAAGGGTGATGGTCAGCGTCGAGATCGTCCCCTCTGGCAACGGGCCAGCCGGGCTGAAGGCTTTTACCGCCGTCAGCACGGTGGTGTTCACGCTGCCGGTGGTGGCCCCGGAGCCGGCGCCATTGCAGCTGGCGCCGGCGTTGTAGCAGACCGCACCGACACCCAGGCTGTTGGCGGTGGAGGCGCCGTCGGCGGCGTTGGTCGCCACCATGGCCCAGAAGGTAACGACACAGGCGCCTGGGGTGTTGGCGTCGCTGCGGCCAGGCAGGGTGCCGACGGTGAGCACCGCCGAGGCATCGCCCAGGGCGCTGCCGCTGCTCAGGCCGACGCAGCCGGTGCCGGACAGGGTCGGCGTGTAGTCGTTGGCGCCGATCACTCCGGTCAGGTAGGTCATCCCGGCCGGCAGGGTGTCGTTGACGACCAGATTGTTGATGGCGGCGACGCCGTAGTTCTGCACCGTCACCTGATAGCGCACCGGGTTGCCGGGTGCCGCCGTCGCGGGGGTGGCGCTCTTAAGCACGCGCAGGTCGTCGGCGACAAGTATCGAAGCCGAGGCCGACTGGCTGACCAGGGCGGGATTGCCCACGTTTACGGCACCCGCGGCGATGCTGTTGGTATAGGTGATCGGCACGCCCGCGCTCTGGGCGATGCCGGTGAAGGTGACGTTCACCGCGCACGAACCGCCGGCGGGAATGGTGCCGCCGGTCAGGGTGACGCCGGTGGCGTTGACGGTGGCCGCGGTGCTGCCACCGGCGCAGGTAGTGGAAGAGCCGGTGACCTTGAGGCCATAGGCGTTGAGGTTGCCGGCGGCCGTGCCGTCGATGGGGTCGTCGGTGAACGAGACCACGTTGAGCGGCGAACTGCCGCTGTTCGACAGGGTGATGGTGAAGGTATCGGACTGGCCGCTGGACAGCGCGGCATGGGCAAACGCCTTGCTCACCGACAACGGCGAACGCGCGGTGATGTCGGCGGTGGCATTGGCGGCGGCGGGAATGCCGAGATCGTTGCTGAAGTCGCTGCTGGCGTTGATGGTGTTGGTCTGCGCCCCCGTGCTGTACAGGCCGTTGGTGTGGTTCGCCTCCACCGCCACCGACAGGGTGCAACTGCCGTTGGTGGCGCCGACACGTGCTGGAATCGTGCCGCTGGCGCTGACGCTGGTGGCGCCCGCCAGCGGCGCGAAGGTGGGCGCTCCACCACCGTTGTTGCAGCTCGCCGTTGCCGCCGGCGTGGCCGCTACCTTGATGATGGCGGTGCCGCCCAACTGGGGAAACGCATCGGTGATGCTGAAGTTGGGAATGGACACCGGGTTGGTGTTGGTCAGGGTGATGCTCAGCGTGCGCGTCGCGCCGCCCAGATCGGCGGTGCTGTTGCTGAACGCCTTGGACAGCGTCGGCCGGGCGATGGCGGTGACGTTGATGCTCTGGCTCACGGCGCCGGCGTTGCTCACCGCGCCGCCGTCATTGCCGGTCACCGCGCCGCCGGCGATGGTGTAGGTGTAGGACGCGGCATTGCCGGTGGAGGTACCGGCGGTCACCGGAATCTGGATCGTGCAGGTGCCATCGGTGCCATTGGCGCGCGCCGGGATGTCACCGCCGCTCAGAGTGATCGCCTGTGTGCCTGGGGCTGCCGTGAGTGTGCCGACGCCTGCATTGGTGACGGGAACTGCGGGGTCGGTACAGGTATAGGTAGCCGCACCCGCCACTTTGAGGCCGTTCGGCAGCGTGCCTGGCAGGGTGTTGCTGAAGGCCACGCCAGTGATCGAAGCAGCGGTGTTGCTGTTCGATAGGGTAATTTCCAGGCGTGTGCTTTCACCCGGGTAGATGCTGGTGGGATCACCCGAGACCAGCGTCACGGACGCGCCCAGCGCGGCCAAGGCCGGCGCGGATGCCGACAGGCCCCAGGTGAGCGCCAGCGCGGCAAGGCGACGAGGCGCAGGCCAGCCCCTCCATCGCCGGCCAGGGAAGGTACATGGGGATGCGCACTCGCCGGTCATGGCACTCATCTCGAATCAGGTTCAAGAAATCACAAAATGTTTTTGATTTTTATCGAGTTCAGCTCCCTTGACAATGATCCTCTTCACACCCCCAAAACACGCCCGACCCACCGGATGATGGACAATCACGGCCTTGCCAACCCGCGCCTCGCCATGAACACGACTCTCCTGCTGGTGGACGGCTCGTCCTATCTCTACCGCGCCTTCCACGCCCTGCCCGACCTGCGCAGCGCCGACGGCTTTCCCACCGGCGCCATGCACGGCGTCATCGCCATGCTGCGCAAGCTGCGCAAGGACTATCCCAGCGCCTACGCCGCCTGCGTCTTCGACGCCAAGGGCAAGACCTTCCGGGACGACTGGTACCCGGACTACAAGGCCCATCGCCCCCCCATGCCGGACGACCTGGCCCGGCAGATCGCCCCCCTGCACGACGCGGTGCGCGCCCTGGGCTGGCCCCTGCTGATGGTGGAAGGGGTGGAGGCGGACGATGTCATCGGCACCCTCACCCGCCAGGCGGAGGAGGCGGGCATGGACGCGGTGGTGTCCACCGGCGACAAGGATCTGGCCCAACTGGTGACGGGCAAGGTGCGCCTCATCAACACCATGAGCAACGAAACCCTGGACGAGACCGGCGTGCAGGCCAAGTTCGGCGTGCCGCCGGCGCGCATCGTGGACTACCTCGCGCTCATGGGCGACGCGGTGGACAACGTGCCCGGGGTGGAGAAGGTGGGGCCCAAGACCGCCGCGAAATGGATCAACGAATTCGGCGACCTGGACCGCCTCATGGCCCGGGCCGGCGAGGTGAAGGGGGTGGCCGGCGAGAACCTGCGCAAGGCGCTGGACTGGCTGCCCATGGGACGCAAACTCGTGACGGTGAAGACCGACGTGGCCCTGGACGTGCATCCCAACGACCTGGGATGGAAGGCTGAGGACACGGAAGCCCTGCGGGACTTGTTCACCCGCTACAGCTTTCGGACCTGGCTGAAGGAGATGAATCACCCCTCTCCCGCAGGCGAGGAAGGGACTGAGGGAGAGGGCGGAGCTTCGCCGACGGCCGGCGGCGCAGACGCAAACATCCCCTCTCCCCTGTCCCCTCTCCCGCCTGCGGGAGAGGGGAATGTCGAGCGCCACTACGCCGCCATCCTCGACTGGCCGACCTTCGACGACTGGCTACCCCGGCTCCAATCCGCCAACCTGGTCTGCCTGGACACGGAGACCACCAGCCTGGACCCCATGCAGGCCCGCTTGGTGGGCATGTCCTTCAGCATCGAATCCGGCGCGGCCGCCTACCTGCCCCTGGCCCATCATTACGCGGGGGCGCCGGCCCAGCTGCCCCTGCCGGACGTCCTCGCCCGCCTCAAGCCCTGGCTGGAGGAC
>DAOLKI010000017.1:1899-13607 GCA_035331665.1 Rhodocyclaceae bacterium | reverse complement strand
ACCATGGCGATTCCGAAGGCATCGCGGCCAGGACGCCGCTGCGCAAACGCATCGCACTTGGCCGGATGCCGCGGGCCTGCTCTGCGCTCCTACCCTGGTTTGCGCCCCTGCGGGAAGGTTCCTGCCGGTCCTCGGGTTCATGGGCATCGGGCAGGGGATGCCGCACCTGCGCAAGCCGATTCGGATCGTCCCCGCGGGAGCGCCGTCCGCGGCACGATGGCTGCGGCCCACCCACCGATCGGGGCGGGGACCCCGCAGGCGAAATCGTTCGGCATGGCCCCGCATGAGTGCGGCCCCGACGCGCCCAAGGAAGCGGTGGTGCGCCCGCCCTCGGCTCCTTACGAGGCGCCCTTCGACCGGAGGTAGGCGCCCAGGATCTTGTCGGGTCCCTGGATGTGGTCCGCAAGCCAGTCCTTCGTCATCTGCAGCAGGCGCAGTTCGTCACCGGGTTCGAAGCGCTCGACATAGCGCCGGTTGCGGAGCTCGAAGTCCTCGTGCTCGTTGCGGTGCGCGGCCATGTCCGGAAAGTCGTAGCGTTCCATGAAACGCCGTTCGGTCGCGAAATGGAGCGACGTGAAGGCCACGAGTTCGCCGATCAGCGTCCGCAGGCGCTCGTCCTCCTGGCCGGCCCGCACCGACCGGTTGATCTCGTTCACCATCTCCACGAGGGTCCGGTGCTGTGCGTCGATCGCGGCAATGCCGACCAGGTGGGCGTCGCCGAATACCATCCAGTCGGCATCGGCGTTGGAAGCCGCGGCGACCTGGGTCGAGAAGGCGATTTCGCCGTGGCCCCCGGCCTTGCACCGGTACATGGCCGAATCGGCGGCGGCGATCAGGGAGTCCATTTCCATGGCATTTTCCGGGTAGAGCGCGACACCGACGCTCGTGCCCACGGTGACCGCCTGTCCGCCGGGAATGGAGATCGGCGGCGCCAGGGCATGGATCAGCTTGCGCGCGATGCCCTCGGCCTCCTCCCGCGCCGGCAGTCCGCCGACCACCAGGGCGAATTCGTCGCCCCCGATCCGGGCGAGGGTGTCGGTGGAACGCAGACAGGCGTGCCAGCGTTCGGCCACTGCCTTCAGGACGGCGTCGCCGGCCTCGTGGCCGTAATCGTCGTTCACCGGCTTGAACCGGTTCAGGTCCATGAACAGCAGGGCCACGTGCTCGTTGGCCCGCCGCGCCCGGGACAGCTCCTTGGCGAGCTCCTCGAAGAACGCGTAGCGGTTGGCGAGCCCCGTCAGTCGGTCGTGGTTGGCCTGGTGAAAGATGATCTCGGCCGATTGCTTGTCCCGGGTGATGTCGTGGAACAGCGCGACGCGGCGATGGGCGGCGCCCTGCGCATCGTAGAGCGTGTTGATCGACAGCAGTTCCGCGCACAGGGTACCGTCCTTGTGGCGGTTCCAGATTTCCCCCTTCCATTCGCCCCGGGCCGCCAGGTCCCGCCAGAGGGCACCATAGAATGCCTCGTCGTGCTTGCCGGATTTCAGGATGCTGGGCGTCTTCCCGACGACCTCTTCGGCCGCGTAGCCCGTCAAGTGCGTGAACGCGGGATTCACCGTGATGATGGTGCCGTCCGCCTCGGTGACGATCATGCCCTCGCTGGTGGCTTCATAGACCAGGCTGGCCAGGCGCATCGACTCCTGGGCCCGCTTGCGCCTTTCGATTTCCTCGGCGAGCGCCTCCTGGGTCTTCTGGGCCGCCAGCAGGAGGTAGAGGGCCGTGCCGACGACCAGGGTGACGATGGTCTGGAGGAAGTACTGGCGCATCTCCCAGGTCGCATCGAACAGGGTGGTGAGCCCGAACTGGGCCACGTGAACGTTCTTGACCTGGGTGGACACGACCGATACCGCGAGCACCGCGGCGAGGATCCGCAGGCTGTTCCGCCGCGCCCGCGGCCCGCGGAAGCGCAGGCAGGTCACGATGACGTAACCGTCGAAGAGGAAGCCCGGGACGGCGAGGACGATGGTCCGCGCCACGATGTCGGGGATTACGTACAGGTACCAGAGAACCGCGGCCAGCGTGGCGACGATCAGTCCGGCGCCGATGCGCCAGGGCGGGTCGTGCTCGGCCGCGGAAATGGTCCCGGCGGACGTGACCATCCAGCCGAAGAGCACCAGGGCATGGGCGAGGAACACCGACAGGAAGGGTGAAATGCTTTCGCGCAGGCTCAGCAGCAGGACCCCGGCCGCAATCAGCGCCGACCCGACGGCCCACTGGCGCGCCGGTTCGTAGGTCCGGTTGATCGCCCATGCGTAGCCGAGCAGGGCGGCGCGGCAGAACAGGACGAGGGTGCTGACGATGAGCAGGGTGCGGATGTCGACCAAGGCGGCGTGTTCCAGGCCGTTGCGTTGGACGCCATACTAGCGTGCCGTCGCGACGCATGGCGGGGCGACTCGATCGAGTCGCCCCGCGGGACACCGGGTACGCGATGGAGCACCCTGCCGTGCAGGTATGCAGCCGGCCTAGGCGTCGGCCGCGGACCCCGTCTCCCACACGTAGGCGTCCATGGAAAGGCCCCGGTAGTTGAAACTTGGCTTGAGGCGTCGGGGCCTATCGCTTCCGCCCGCGCCCATCGCTACCAGTAGCGGCATGAAATGCTCCTCCGTCGGATGGGCCTCCGCGCCGAACGGCGCCCGG
Organism: Rhodocyclaceae bacterium; assembly: GCA_035331665.1. Taxonomy (GTDB): domain Bacteria; phylum Pseudomonadota; class Gammaproteobacteria; order Burkholderiales; family Rhodocyclaceae; genus JAEUNJ01. The sequence goes on along the minus strand of DAOLKI010000017.1, from coordinate 10,970 downwards.
CGGTAGTCCTCGATGGCCGCGGGGTCGCCTTCGCGCAGCTTCGCTTCCACCCAATCCGAGAAGGTCGCGGCCCGCGGCAGCGGCGGCGCGTCGGGCCGCGAGTCCCAGTCGAACCAGGCGAAGTTGTGGGTGATTGCGCCGGAGGCGAGAATCAGCACGCCCTCGTCGCGCAGCGGTGCGAGGGCCTGGCCGACGGCGCGATGGTCGGCCGGCGTGCCGTGGCGGACCAGGGATATCTGCGCCACCGGTATGCGCGGTTCCGGGAACATGGCGACGAGGGGCACCCAGGCCCCGTGGTCCAGGCCCCGGTCCGGATGCAGTTCGGCCGCGACACCGGCGGCGCCGAGCAGGGCCACGGCCCGCTCGGCCAGTTCCGGCGCCCCGGGCGCCGGATATTCCATGCGGTAGAGGGCGGGCGAGAAGCCGGAAAAGTCGTGGATGGTGCGCGGCGCGCCGGCCAGGCTGGCCGTGGGCTGGCGTGCCTCCCAGTGGGCCGAGACGGCGAGCACTGCGCGCGGCGTCGGCAGCGTCTCCCCGATGCCGCGCCAGCAGGCGACCGCATCCGGCGCCTTGAGCAAGGCATCGGGTGCGCCGTGCGACACGAATACCACCGGCATCCTCTCGGCCATGACCGCATCTCCTTTCCGGCTTGCGCGCCTTATTCCTTGACCGCCTCGACCGCGAGGGTGATGGTCACCTCGTCCGACACATTGGGCGCGTATTTGCCCATGTTGAAGTCGGTGCGCTTCACCCGGGTGACCGCGTTGGCGCCGATCGCATCCTTCTTCAGGATCGGGTGGGGCATGGCGTGGAAATAGGTGATCGTCAGGGTGACCGGCCTCGTCACGCCCTTCATGGACAGGTTGCCGTCCACCGCCACCGGCTTGTCGCCTTCGAAGCGCACGGCGGTGGACTTGAAGGTGATGGTCGGATGCGCGTCGGTGGCCAGGAAGTCCTCGCCCTGAATGTGCTGGTTGAACAGCGCGAAGCCCGTGTTCACGGACTTGGCGTCGATGGTCACGTCGACGGAACCGGTCTTCGCGGCGCGGTCGAGGACGATCCTGCCGCTGGTCTTGTCGAAGCGGTGCAACTGGTTCGAGTAGCCGAAGTGGCTGTATTCGAAGCGCGGGAAGGTGTGCGTCGGATCGATGGCGAAGGTCTCCGGGGCGGCGCAGGCGCTGCCGGCAGAGCCCACGGTGGCGAGGGCGGCGAGGAGGGCGATGGAAGTCTTGGTCATGGCATTTCTCCGGTAGGGTGAGAGGAAGAATGGAACGGTCATTTCCTGTCCGGCGCGGGGGCCGCGACGAGGCGGAACTTGATCTGCACTTCGTTGGCGACGGTGCCGAAGTCGGCCCACATGCCTTCGCCGATGCCGTAGTCGGCGCGCTTCAGGACGAAGGCCCCCTCGAATACGGCGTTCTTCCCGTCCTGGCGGAAGGCGGCGGGGGCCTTCGCATCGACGGTGCGACCCTTGATGGTCATCTTGCCGGCGACCTCGTACTGGTCCTTTCCGACGGGCTTGATGACGCTGGATACGAAGCGCGCGGTGGGGAAGGCCTTGGTGTTGAACCACAGCTTGCCGGCCACCTCCTCGTTGGCTTCGGGGGACCCGGCATCCACGCCGGCCATGTCGATTTCCAGTTCGGCGCGCGCACCGGCCGGCTTCGCGGGATCGAAGCTCACCTGACCCTTGAAGCGCTTGAAGGCGCCCTCGACGGGCACGTTCATCTGCTTGTAGACGAAGGCGACGGCGCTCTTCTCGGGCAGCACCTGGGTGTATTCGACGGCCTGCACGGCCGCGGGCGCGAGGCCCAGGGAAACGGCCGACAGGGCCAGGAAATGTTTGACTTGGGGGCTCATGGGATTCTCCGTAATGGCTTTGTCATTTGCCCAGGAAGGGCAGCATGCGGACCAGCACGTCGTCCCGGTCCATGAAGTGATGCTTGAGCGCGGCGCCGGCGTGGGCCGCCACCAGGGCCGCCATGGTGAAGTTCAGGACCTCGTGCACCTCGCGCAGGGCGTCGCCGAGTTCCTTGTCCTTGGACACCAGGTCGGGCAGGGGAAGGATCCCGAACCAGACGGTCTGGAAACCCTTGGCAGAACTCATCAGCCATCCGGTGATCGGCACGGCCAACATCAGCACGTAGAGCGTGTGGTGGGTGGCGGCGGCCGCCGTGCGCTGCCAGGCCGGCATGCTGTCCGGTTCCGCCGGCGGCCGGTGGGTGATGCGCCAGGCCAGACGCACCAGCACCAGCAGGAAGATGGTGACGCCGGCCCATTTGTGCCAGGAATACACCTGAAGCTTGTGCGGGGAGAGCGGCAGGTCGTGCATGTAGATGCCCACCGCGAAGGTGCCCGCGATGGCCAGGGCGACCAGCCAGTGCAGGCGCACGGCGGTAAGGGTGTAGGCGGCAGGTCTGTCCATGGCGTCGTCCGGCGTCGGGTTGGCGATGGGGCGAACGATACCCAAGGCGGCCTGTCGGATATAGACGGTCCCGGCAAATTAATTGTTGCATAATGGGCAACAATAACTTTGGAACTTTTTCCCTTCCGGGCCGGCGGGGTTCTTGGGAAAGGGGGGTGGAATGGACAGGCTCGATGCCATGAGGATCTTCGTTCGGGTGGCCGAGATGGGCAGCTTCTCGGCCGTGGCCCAGGAACTGGACGTGGCGCGGTCGGTGGTCACACGGCAGATCGCGGCCCTGGAGGCCCACCTGGGCGCGAAACTGATTGCCCGCAGCACCCGGCGCCTGAGCCTGACCGGCGCCGGCGCCTCCTACCTGGAACGTTGCCGGGAGATCCTGAATCTGGTCGAGGCGGCCGAGGGCCACCTGGCCGACGAGGGGCAGGCGCCGCGTGGGCACATCCGGGTGACGCTGCCGTTCTCGTTCGGCATCGGGCGCCTGATGCCCATGCTGGGCGACTTCATGGCCGACAACCCGGAGATCTCGCTGGAACTCGATTTCAACGACCGCCGGGCCAACCTGATCGAGGGCGGCTTCGATCTCGCCGTCCGCATCGCCGAACGCCTGAACCCCGGCGACGTGGCGCGCAAGATAGGCAGCAGCCGGGGGGTCACCGCGGCATCGCCCGAGTACGTGCGGCGCCGCGGCCGTCCGAAGCACCCCGCCGACCTGGCCGGCCACGAATGCTTCGGCTACCTGCTGGCCTCCCGATCGAGCTGGCCTTTCGTGATCGACGGCGAGGTCCAATGGTTTCCCATCGCCGGCCGCCTGGAGGCGAACAACGGCGAGGCGCTGCTCGAGGCGGCCGTGCGCGGCCTGGGCATCACGCGGGCGCCGACCTTCGTCGTCGAGGGCGCCATCCGGGCCGGCCGGCTGGAGGTCCTGCTGCCGGATTTCCCGCCGCCGGCCATGGGCATCTACGCGGTATTCCCCGGCAATCGCTACGTACCGCACCGGGTGCGCGCCCTGGTGGAGTATCTCGCCGGCCGCATCGGCCCGCGGCCGGAATGGGACGGGATCCTCGCGCGAAAAGGCGCGCGGGCGAAACGCTGAACCAACTCCGCGGCTCATCGACGACGACCGGCCAAAAAAAAGTTTCGTCCGGAATATTTGCCCCCCGACGGTCGTTCATCGGCATGGAAACGAGCGACTCGCGGAACACCCGCGGAGTTGCGGTTTCCCGGCGGACGGACCATGCCGGCGAACCGGGGTCCATTGAAGATGCAACAAAACGTTACAGGTGGCGGGCACCCCGATTTTCCACGTTAGTCTCCGGGGAATTCTGGCCAACGGCGAGACCTCGTCCGATGACAGCGAAAATTGCGGCTTGCGGGAAGACGGTCCGGGCATTGGCCTGCGGCACAGGTGTGGCGATCAGTGCATTCATGGCCGCGCACCCGGCCTGGGCCATCGAGAAGGGCGACCCGGCGCCCCGGTTCGACCTGGCCGGGCCTGGTGGGCCGGTACGCCTTTCGGATTACCAGGGAAAGGTGGTCTACCTGGATTTCTGGGCTTCCTGGTGCGGCCCGTGCAAGCAGTCCTTCCCGTGGCTCAACGAGATGCAGAGCCGATATGGCGGGAAAGGACTGCGCGTCGTGGGCGTCAGCGTGGACCAGAAGATCGACGATGCGAAAGCCTTCCTGAAAGGCCACCCGGCGATGTTCGACGTGGCCTACGACCAGGCCGGTGCGGTCCCCCGCGCCTACGCGATCAAGGGCATGCCCACTTCCGTGTTGATCGGGCCCGACGGCAAGGCGATCCTGGTCCATGTCGGGTTCCGCGAGGACCAGCGTGGATTTCTCGAATCCCGGATTCGGGAAGCGCTGGGGGAAGCGGAAAAATGAAGGCCTTCCGTTGCGCGGCAGTGGCGGCGGGCGCGGCGATGCTGCTTGCGGCCGGATGCAGCAACCTCGGGCAGGTGGCGCCATGGGAGAAGGGAACCCTGGCCCGGCCGGAAATGGGCTTCGACGGCGACCGCCTCGACGAGGCCTTCGTCGAGCACGTCTATAGCAGCAAGGAAGCGGCTTCCGGCGGTTTCGGCGTCGGTGGCGGCGGGTGCGGGTGCAATTGATTCCCGCATCCCGGGCGCCATCACCGGTCGCCGCGGTGTCCGATCCGGCCCGCCCGGAGCCCGCCGCGCGACCGACCATCGGATTGACCCTGCTCACCGCCGCGATGGCGCTCCCGGCGATCGGGCCGGTGCATGCGGAAACGGCGCCGGAGCGGGGTACCATCGCCTTGAAGACCCTGGACTACGTGGACAGCCAGCCGGCCAATCAGCGCATTCGTGTCGGCGCCCTGGCATTGCGGATTGCCGCGCCGATTTCCGGCGACTGGCTGGTGGGTGGCACCGCGGTCACCGACTCCATTTCAGGCGCCTCGCCGGCCTATCACACCACCGCACTGACCAGGATGCGCGACCGGCGCAATGCGGGAACGGGGGAGGTCACGCGCTATTTCGAGCACGGCACCCTGACCGTCGGCGCATCCCAGTCGCGGGAGTCGGACTACCTGTCGCGCGGCTTTTCCGTTCTGGCGACGCGATCCGGAGAAGACAAAAACACGACGTGGTCGGCAGGTATTGGCGTGCTGCGCGACCTGATCACCCCCACCAACCATGTCATCGACCGGGACCACAAAAAGGTGGATGACCTGCTGCTCGGCGTCACCCAGGTCCTGACGCCGCGGGACATCGTCCAATTGAACGCGGGCCTGTCCTTCGGCCACGGGTACTTCAGCGATCCCTACAAGGCGGTCGACAACCGGCCCCGGTATCGCAACCACGCCACCCTGACCGCCCGATGGAATCATCATTTCGATGCGATCGACGGCACCTTGCGCCTGAGCTACCGTCATTACGCCGATACCTGGGCCATCCGGTCCCATACCCTCGGCGCCGAGTTCGTGCAGACCCTGCCGGGCGGATGGTCGGTCACGCCCATCGCACGGGCCTATACGCAGACGGCTGCGCGCTTCTATATCGAGGCGGGTCCGGCCGGACCCTTCGGGCCGGCCCCTCCGGCCGGGGCCGTGTTCTTTTCCGCCGACCAGCGTCTGTCCGCCTTCGGGGGCCGCACCTACGGCCTGAAAGTCGCCAAGCAGATCGGGCCCGACTGGCAGGCCGACGTGAAAGTCGAACGTTATGAACAACGCGCCGCATGGACCTGGTACGGCCCGGGGAGCCGCGGGCTCGCGCCGTTTTACGCCCGCACCGTCCAGGTCGGGCTGGCCATGCAGTTCTGATCCTTCCGGCCGCCGCGTCCGGGAACCGTCCCGCATGCCTACATTCCACATCGGCTTCCATGCCATGGGCGCAGCCTGCGAGGTCGTGCTGGCGGTGGATAGCGAACCCGACGCGACGGCCCTGGGAGATGCCGCGATCGCGGAGATCCGCCGCATCGAGGCCAAGTACTCCCGATACCGGAATGACAGCGTGGTGTCGCGCATCAACGCCGCGGCCGGAGGCGATCCCGTCGAGTGCGACGACGAGACCCAGGCCCTCCTCGACTATGCCGGCGAAATCCACGCCAGCAGCGGGGGCCTGTTCGACATCACGTCCGGCGTCCTCCGGCGCGTCTGGGACTTCCGCAATGCGCGCGTCCCGTCGGCCGCGGAGATCTCGCGTGTATTGCCGTTGATCGGGTGGGCCCACGTCGAACGGGAAGAACACCGGGTGCGGCTGCCGCGCGCCGGCATGGAGATCGACTTCGGGGGCTTCGGCAAGGAATACGCGGCCGACCGGGCCGGCGCGGCGCTCGTCGCGCGCGGCGCCTGCCACGGATACGTGAATCTCGCGGGGGACATGCGCTTCCTGGGCCCCAAGCCTGATGGCGAACCCTGGATGATCGGCATCCAGGACCCGCGCGCCCGCGATGCCGTGATCGCGACGATTCCCATGACCCGGGGCGGCATCGCGACGAGCGGCGACTACGAGCGGTATTTCGAAATCGACGGACGACGCTATTGCCACGTGCTGGACCCGCGGACCGGGTTTCCCGTCGACCACTGGCGGACCGTCAGCGTCGTGGCGCCGCTCGCCGTCGTGGCCGGGAACTGCACCACCATCGCCATGTTGAAGCAGGCCGGAGGCCTGGCCTTCCTGGAGGCCAGTGGCATGGACTACCTGGCGGTCGATCAGCGCGGGGACATACACGTCAAAGGATCGGCCAACCCGTGAGCAATGTGTTTTGGCGCGCCCGGCATCGGGCTGCATGCAACTGAGCGGCGAGGAAGTCATGGCGGATTACAACGGAACGAACGGCAACGACGCATGGACCGTCGTCACGCCCGGAACCTTTTCGCTGGACGGACTGGGCGGTACCGATTCGCTGCATTTCGGCACTTCCCTGCGTTCCGCCTACCGGATCACGCGCGGCACCGGCGGGGCCGTCCACGTCGACTCCGTCTCCGGCGCGAGCGGGGCGCTGCACGCGACCCTTTACAACATGGAGTTCCTGTATTTCGCAAGCGGAACCGACAAGCTGGACCTGACGACCTACTTTTCGCCCGCGCCAGGAAGCGGCGGACAGTCGATAACGGGAACCTCCGGTGACGACAGCCTGGCCGGCGGCACGACGAACGACACCATCAGCGGCCTGGCCGGCAACGACACCCTGGACGGTGGCGGCGGAGCGGACAGCCTCGCCGGGGGCGTGGGCGACGATCTGTACATCGTCAACAACGCCGGCGTGAACGTCGCCGAATCGGCGGACGAAGGCACGGACACCGTGGACACCAGCCTGGCGTCGTTCAGCCTCGCGGCCGTGGCCAACGTCGAGAACCTGACCTATACCGGTACGGCCGGTTTTACGGGGACGGGCAACGACGTCGACAACAGTTTGTCGGGGGGAAGCGGAAACGACTTTCTGAGCGGTGCCGGGGGCAACGACCGCATCGTCTCGAACGGCGGCAATGACACCCTGGCCGGCGGTGCCGGCGAAGACACGGCAGTCCTGACCGATATTCCGGACCACTATTCGTTCCGCCGGCTCGACGCCGCGGGCACCCAGGTCCGGGCGACCGACGGCGCTCAGGTGCTGCGCCTGGCCGCGGTCGAGAACGTGGTCTTCGCGGACGGGTCCGCCAGCTTGATGACCGATCTGCTGGCCAACACGCCCAGCGATTTCGACGACGTCTATGTCGGCAACGCCGTCCAGCACGGCTTCGACGGCGGATTGGGAAACGACTCCATCACGGCCGGCAGCGGAAACGATTCGCTGCTCGGCGGGGCGGGCAACGACACCCTGAGCGACGGCGCCGGAAACAGCACCTTGGCGGGCGGCACCGGCAACGACAGCTATTTCCTGGCCGATCCCGATACCGTCGTCATCGAGAATTCCGGCGAAGGTTTCGACACCGTCCAGACGACCCTCGCGGACCTGGTCCTCGCGGACAACGTGGAATCGCTCCTCTACGCCGGGACGGGCGACTTCGTCGGAACCGGGAATCCCGACCCCAACACCCTGCAGGGCAACGACGGCGCCGACACGCTGGACGGTGGTGCGGGTCTGGACACGCTGAAGGGCGGGAAGGGGAACGACACGTACGTCGTGGACCTGGTGAAGAGCGGTGCCGTGGCCGTGCTCGAGGACGGTGTCGTCGAGAACGGGAACGAAGGGACGGACACGCTGAAGCTGCGCACGACGGGGGACCTGGGCTTGGTGGTGGCGACGACGCTGACGCTGGGGGCGAACCTGGAGAACCTGGACGCCGCGGGGACGGGGAGCAACAAGCTCAACCTGACGGGCAATGCGGGGAACAACCAGTTGAGCGGCAACGACGGGGACAACGTGCTGGATGGCGGGGTGGGCAACGACACCCTGTCGGGCGGGGGTGGCAACGACACCTACCTGCTGGGCAACCTGGCGGACCTGGTCGTCGAAGGCGTCGGGGGTGGCGGCGACACCGTGAAGGTCTCCGCGGCCGTCGTCGGCGGCAGCTACGCGCTGACCGACAACGTGGAGAACGGCGTGCTGCTCAACGCGGTGGCCTTCAGTCTGGGCGGCAACGATCTGGACAACCTGCTGACCGGCAACGGTGCGGCGAACGTGCTGGATGGCGGGGCGGGGAACGACACGCTGGCGGGGGGTGGCGGCAACGACACCTACGTGGTGGACAGTGGCGGTGACGTGATCGTCGAGCTGGCCGGCGGCGGGACGGACACGGTGCTGTCGGGGGTGAGCTATGCGCTGAGCGGCGCGCCGAACCTGGAGAACCTGACGCTGACCGGGAGTGCGGACATCGACGGGACGGGCAATGCCGGGGCCAACGTGCTGGCCGGCAATGCCGGCGCGAACGTGCTGGACGGCGGGGCCGGCAACGACACCCTGAGCGGCGGCGACGGCAACGACACCCTGAAGGGCGGCACCGGCAACGACACCTACTTCGTCGATGCGGGCGACATCATCGACGAGACATCGGTCCTGGGCACCGAGATCGACACCGTCGTGTCGTCGGTGGATTTCACGCTGGGCGGCAACCTGGAGAACCTGACCCTGGGCGGCAGCGCGGACCTGTCCGGGACCGGCAACGAACGCAGGAACCTGATCCTCGGCAACGACGGCGCCGACACGCTGGACGGTGGTGCGGGTCTGGACACGCTGAAGG
>DAOLKI010000017.1:0-1799 GCA_035331665.1 Rhodocyclaceae bacterium | reverse complement strand
GGACGGGCAATGCCGGGGCCAACGTGCTGGCCGGCAATGCCGGCGCGAACGTGCTCGACGGCGGGGCCGGCAACGACACCCTGAGCGGCGGCGCGGGCGACGACCGCTATGTCGCCGGCATCGGCGACCGGATCTCCGAGGCCCTGGGTGTCGCCACCGGCGGCGGTACGGACGTGCTCGACATCGGCGCCAGCACCGCGGGCCTGAAGGCGGCACTCGCCGCAGCCTTCGACAGCTTCCCGCAGGACCTCAGGTTCAGCCGGGTCAATGGCGGCCACGACCTGCGCATCGATCTGGCCGTGAATGGCGGCGTTTCCGCCGGGGCGGTGACGGTGGCCGGCATGGACGACATTGCCACGATGGTGGAAACCCTGCGGCTCTTCGATGCCGATGGGGTGCAGATCGGTGGCAATGTCGATCTGACCTCCGTCTGGGCGGCGAGCGGAACGGCCGCCAGGGCCTTGGCGCTCACCGCAGACACCAGCGCTTTCGGATTGCTGGCGCAGGTACCGCCCGGCCCCTGACTGCCGGGCGACTCCCGGTGGGCGGATCGATTGACGGTTCGGGCGCAGTGGCGACGGGATCGCGCGGCGCCACGGACGCCGATGCAGGCTCTCAAGGGTTCGGTCGATCCGGTCCCTGCCCCGGGGACGTCCCGATTGCATTCAATCCGCCGAAACTCCACGGGACCGACGCCGTTCCGGCAGCCGCGGGTTGATGCGCCGCCACCCGATCCCGCGATAGGAGGGCCGACGCGCCTGGAGCGCGATCACGCCAACGGTTCCGGCGCTGCCCAGGGCGATGGTGGCATTCCAGCCAGGCCAGCCGGCGAGCAGCGTGGCGGCGGACGATGCGACGAACAGCGCCGCCCAGGCGAGTTCGAGGGGGCGGTCCACCCGGAACACGTTGCAGAACAGGAAGAAGTTCGCCACGGGCATGGCGATGACCAAGCCCAGGCTCCCGTCCAAACCGGCCGCCGCGCCAGCCGCCACCGCTCCCAGCACCAATGCGAGGACGTCGATCCCGTCGATGCGGAAACCCGGCCGGAAGGCGGCAGGCGAACGGTCTTCGGCAGATTCCGATCCAGTCGATTGCATTTCCGGTTCCCCCGCAGGCTTCGACGTCGCGCCGGAATGCCCGGGTCCCGCGGGTGTCGGAAGCGTTGCCCCTTTCGTGCTTACCCGCCCCCGGTACGGCTCCGCCGGGTGGGAGCTTTCAATTCCCAAGCGCGATGCTGTTCTTTTTTTGGTTTTTCCCAAGGTGTAGTATCCGCCGGTTTTGGCCGTCGCCCGCGAGGCGGCGGCCGTCCGCAACGCAGGAAGGGCCGGGTGAGCAGAGTGGCGATCGAATTTCTGATGGGCAACGAGGCGATCGGGCTGGGCGCCCTCGCCGCGGGCGTGCGGGTCGTGACCGGTTACCCCGGCACGCCGTCGAGCGAGATCCTGCCGACGGTGTCGGCGCGCAAGAACGGTCCCATCCACGTGGAATGGTCGGTGAACGAGAAGGTGGCCCTGGAGGTCGCCGCCGGGGCGGCGATGGCCGGCGCCCGCGCCATGGTGACCATGAAGCAGGTGGGCCTCAACGTGGCGGCGGACCCGCTGATGAGCCTGGCCTATCTCGGCGTCAAGGGCGGCATGGTGGTGGTGGTCGCCGACGACCCCGGCCCCATCTCCTCCCAGACCGAGCAGGACACGCGCACCTTCGGCCTTTTCTCCAAGCTGCCGGTATTCGACCCGGCCTCGCCGGAAGAGGCCTACGAGATGGTCATCGACGCCTTCGAACTCTCCGAGCGTTACGGC
>DAOLKI010000016.1:0-13902 GCA_035331665.1 Rhodocyclaceae bacterium | reverse complement strand
GGTGACGATGCTGTCGGCCATGGTGTTGAAAGAGTGGGCGAGCAGGCCCATCTCGTCCCTGGATCGTTCGTCGATCCGGGCATCCAGGTTGCCGTCCTGGAACCGGCGGATGCCGCCGATCATGCGGGTGATGCGGGAGGTGAGGAAATTGGCCATCCAGATGGCGATGCCGATCACGACCGCCACCATCACCGCGGTCGAGACCGACAGACCCCAGGCCGTGCGGGTCAGGTGATTGCCGATGTCCTCGACCAGGGTGGCGCGGCTTTGCCTGAATTCCTGATCCTTCGCCTGGATCAGGGTGCCGATCCGCTTGCCCGATTCGGTGGCCGCCTTGTGGAAATCGTCGACGTTGGCACCGATGGTCACGTAGCCGAATCCCTGGGACGAGGCCCCGTATCGGCCCGTGTAATAGGGCACCGCCGCGGCGGTGGTCAGCTTCCACAGACCGGAAAAGAAGATCACGAAGGATCCGGACCCGCCGTGTTCGGTGAGGGCCTTCCAGCCTTCGCATTGCGGCGAGAAATTCAGGTACCGGCAATCCAGCGCCACGGTGCCGGCCTTGACGAGTTCCGGGGCGGGCTTGCGCTTCAGGTTCTGGTCCCGGTAGGGTTCCACGCCGGCGAGGAAGTCATGGGAAGGCAGTCCGCTGGCCTTCCACTCGGCATAGAGTTCGGTGTCCATCCAGGGCGTCTCGGGCCAGCCCGTCGCCGGGTCGTAGCCGACGATGAAATAGTCCCGCGGATGGGAGATGGATCGGCCCTGATGGTCCCACAGGAAGGCATAGTTGCCCTTGATGGCGTCCGCGATGGGAGTGTAGCGCTCTCCCGTGGGCATCAACCGGTCCGTGAATTGCCGGATGTGGTCGTGATCGAGCGCCAGGGTCACCCAGCCGGCGACCTTCCCACCCTTGACCACCGGCGTCGCCCAGCGGACGATGCCGCGGAAGCGCCTGCCCACCGGGTTCTCGGTGCCCGCATAGGCCGAGTCCTCGGGGGCGAAAGGGATGCCTGCCTTCTCGGCCGCCGCCTTGTTGTACGTGCCGATCACCCGCGTCGGCACGTAGGCGCCGATGACGTCCGAAACGAAGAGCTCGCCCGGCTTGAGCTTCCCCAGTTCGGGGAAATAGGTTTCGGCCTTGACGAAAGTCTGCGTCCGGTCCGCGACGTTGCGCAATGCCGGGTCGGTGAGCCTGCCTGTGGTCACCTTCACCTTTTCGCGCCCGTCCAGGCCGATGAAGCTCATTTCCACGAAAAGAGGGCGCGTCTCCGGCGTGCCCAGGTATTCGGCGGCGCGCGCATGGAAATCCTTCGAGTTGTCCGGGGAAATCCGACGGGTCACCTCGGCTTTCGCTTCGCGCGGAGCCTCGGGCACCCAGGATTTGCCGTCCTCGGCCAGGTGGTAGGGGCCGTGGGCGTGAATGGTGCGCGTGCGCGGCTGGAGGAATTTCCGGTATGCCGCCTCCGAAGGGTCCACTTCCGCCGCGGCGAGGGCGTCCCGGTCCCGGTCGTAGAGGAAGGCCGCGATCTCGCGTGCCGTGTCCGTGGTGAGGGTCTCGATGGCCTCGCGGGACCGCTCGTCCAGCGCCGCGATGGCGTCCTTCGTGACCGTGTCGCCGACGGTGCGGGTGGTGGCCAGCAGCGTGTCCGCCATGCCCGTGGCGGCCACCGTGACCTGGTCTCCCAGGTCGCGGGCGGCATACCAGGCGTACCATGCCAGCAGCAGCAGCGGGATGACCTTGATCAGGACGAAGATCGCGATCAGCTTGCCGCGCAGCCCCGAAAAGAATCCGGGGCGGCCCGTCCCCATGCTCACCTCAACGGAATCCATTCTTCCATTCGCGGATCGCCGCGAAAACGCCCACCGCATCGGCCGGATCGGCCCCCCGGGCGGCCGCCGCCGCGACAACGCCCGGCGCCCGTGCGCGCAGGAACGGGTTCGTCGCCAACTCGTCGGCGATCAGACTGGGCACGGTGCCTTTCCCGGCCGCCCGCATCGCGGCGACGTCTTCCGCGCGGCGCAGCAATTCGCGGTTTTCCGGTTCCACCGCGAGGGCGAAGCGCAGGTTCGCCTGCGTGTATTCATGGGCGCAGTAGACGGCCGTCCCCGGCGGCAGTTGCGCGAGGCGGGACAGGGAGTCGAACATCTGGCCTGGCGTGCCTTCGAAAATGCGCCCGCAACCGGCGCCGAACAGGGTATCGCCGCAGAACACCGCGCCATCGGGCGGAAGCTTTGGGTCATAATACGCAACGTGTCCGCGGGTGTGGCCGGGCACGTCGAGGACCTGGAATTGCAGGCCCAGTTCGGCGAGGACGGCCGTGTCGCCGCCGCGCACGGGCCGGTCGACCCCCGCGATCCGCTCCGCAGCGGGACCATGGACAGGCGCCGGGTAGCGGGCGATCAGTTGATCGAGGCCCCCGACGTGGTCGCCGTGGTGATGCGTGATCAGGACGGCGACGAGCCCCGCGCCGACCGATTCCAGGTGCCGCATGACGGGACCGGCGTCTCCGGGGTCGACCACGGCGGCCCGGTTGCCCCGGCGCAGGCACCAGATGTAATTGTCATCGAACGCGCGGATCGGTTCGATCAGAAGTTCATTCATACGGCGGCATTTTCCCCCAGCGGCGCGCGATGTCAATTCAGGGATTCGAGGAATGGCTGGCTACTCCCCAGGGACAGTACGTCCTGGATTGGGAACTGGGTCGGCACGACCTGCTGGTGGCGGACATCTTCGGCTTCAACGCAGTGCAGATCGGCCTGCCGCAGCATGATTTCCTGCGCGCCAACCGCATGCCCCTGCGCCTGCGTTGCGACGACAGGCAGCGCGAGACGGTCGTGGTGGGATTGCATTCCGACCTGCACCAGCTTCCCTTTGCCACCACCAGCGTCGATCTGGTGGTCCTGCCGCACCTTCTCGAATTCGACGAGAACCCGCACCAGATCCTGCGCGAGGTGGAACGCATCCTCGTGCCTGAAGGACACGTCATCGTCACGGGCTTCAATCCCTACAGCCTGTGGGGAGCCCGCCGCAAGCTGACCCGCCGCAAGGCGGCGCCGCCCTGGCGAGGCAACTACATCAGCGTGCCGCGCCTGAAGGACTGGTTCGCGCTGCTCGGGTTCGAAACCAAGGGAGGGGTCTTCGGTTGTTACGCGCCCGCCGTGACCCAGGAGAAATGGTTGCGGCGCCTGCATTTCCTCGAATCCGCGGGAGACCGCTGGTGGCCCTTCGCGGGTGCGGCCTACATCCTGCAAGCCGTCAAACGGGTTTCCGGGATGCGCCTCATCACCCCCGTATGGCGCGACCGCCGGGCCCGCGCCGAGGCCCTGGCGCCGGTGACCCAGCGCCTGGACACGCAAAAGGACAGTCAGTGAGCGGAGTGACCGACGGCCCCCGAGGGCACGCGTTGCCGAGAGTGGAGATGCGACGACCCCGGGCCGGGCGAAGGCCGGGCCGGAACGGAAGAAGGGGGAGCTCGTGAGCGAAGCCATCGTCGAGATCTTCACGGACGGTGCCTGCAGCGGCAATCCCGGCCCCGGCGGTTGGGGTGCCATCCTGCGCTACCAGGGCCGGGAAAGGGAGCTGTTCGGCGGCGAGCCGGCAACGACCAACAACCGGATGGAATTGCGGGCGGTCATCGAGGCCCTGGCGACCCTCAAGCGGTCCGTTCCGGTGCGCGTACACACGGACTCCCAATACGTCCAGAAGGGGATCAGCGAATGGATCCACGGATGGAAGCGGCGGGGATGGAAGACGGCGGGGAAGGCGCCCGTGAAGAACGAGGACCTCTGGCGCCGGCTCGACGAGCTCGCGGCCGGCCATCGGGTGGAATGGTATTGGGTCAAGGGACACGCGGGTCATCCGGAGAACGAGCGCGCGGATGCCCTGGCGCGCCAGGGTATCGAACTGGTCAGGAGGAAGGCATGAGCGCACCCAGGCAGATCGTCCTGGATACGGAAACGACGGGACTGGAGGTCCGCAACGGCGACCGGGTCATCGAAATCGGCTGCGTCGAGATCGGCAATCGCAAACTGACGGGGCGCCGCTTCCATCGCTATCTGAATCCGGATCGGGAAATCGATGCCGGCGCCCAGGCGGTGCATGGCCTGACCAACGAATTCCTCGCCGACAAGCCCCGGTTTCGCGACGTGGCGGCCGAATTCCTGGATTTCATCCGCAATGCCGAACTGATCATCCACAACGCCGCCTTCGACGTTGGTTTCCTGAACCAGGAACTGGCCCTGGCCGGCCTGGAGCCGCTGGACGGCGCGTGCGCGGGCGTGGTCGATACCTTGCGCATGGCCCGCGACCTGCGGCCGGGGAAGCGCAACACCCTGGACGCCCTGTGCGGCGAGTACGCCGTGGACAACTCGGGACGGCAACTGCACGGCGCCCTGCTGGATGCCGAACTGTTGGCCGAGGTCTATCTCGCAATGACCCGCGGGCAGGAATCCCTGGTCATGGAACTGGAGGTGCCGGCCCACGCGTTGCCCGCCGCCGGCATGGCCGGCCGGCCGGCTCTGCCGGTCCTGAGGGCCAGCGAGGCCGAGATGGCGGAGCACGAGCGTGTGCTGCAGGAAGTGGCGAAGGCGAGCGGAGGACGGTGCCTCTGGCTCACGGCGACGGGGCAGGGCAGTTGAACGACGTCGTCGAGGACGTGCTGCTCTTCGCGGGCAGCCCCTATCGCCTGCACCAGCCGTTCGCGCCCGCCGGCGACCAGCCCGAGGCCATCCGCCAACTCGTCGAGGGCATCACGGACGGCCTTTCCTTCCAGACACTGCTCGGCGTCACCGGTTCCGGCAAGACCTACACGATGGCCCACGTGATCGCCCGCCTGGGCCGCCCGGCCCTGGTGCTGGCGCCGAACAAGACCCTCGCTGCCCAGCTGTACGCGGAGTTCCGCGAGTTCTTTCCCGAGAACGCCGTCGAGTATTTCGTCTCCTATTACGACTATTACCAGCCGGAGGCCTACGTGCCGGCCCGGGACCTCTTCATCGAGAAGGACTCCTCGATCAACGAGCATATCGAGCAGATGCGGCTTTCCGCCACGAAGAGCCTGCTCGAGCGGCGGGACTGCGTGATCGTCTGCACCGTTTCGGCCATCTACGGCATCGGCGACCCGGTCGACTACCACAGCATGATCCTGCACCTGAAGCAGGGGGACCGCATCGGCCAGCGGGAGGTCATCCGCCGGTTGGCCGAGATGCAATACGAACGGAACGAGGCCGATTTCCATCGCGGCACCTACCGCGTGCGTGGCGACGTGATCGACGTCTTTCCGGCCGAGCACGCGGAGAACGCAATCCGCATCTCCCTGTTCGACGAGGAGGTCGAGTCGCTGACCCTCTTCGATCCGCTGACCGGGCACACGAAACAGAAGCTGGGCCGCTTCACGGTCTTCCCGTCCAGCCATTACGTGACGCCGCGGGCCACAGTGCTGCAGGCCATCGAGAAGATCAAGGTGGAGCTGCGCGACCGCATCGATTTCTTCCACAAGGAAAACAAGCTCGTGGAGGCCCAGCGCATCGAGCAGCGCACCCGCTTCGACCTGGAGATGCTCGACCAGCTGGGATTCTGCAAGGGCATCGAGAACTATTCGCGGCACCTGTCGGGGCGACAGGCGGGGGAACCGCCACCCACCCTCTACGACTACCTGCCGCCCGACTCGCTCATGTTCGTGGACGAATCCCACGTGACCATTCCCCAGGTGGGCGGCATGTACAAGGGGGACCGGTCGCGCAAGGAGAACCTGGTCAATTACGGCTTCCGGCTGCCCTCGGCGCTGGACAACCGGCCCCTTAAGTTCGACGAGTTCGAGCGCCTGATGCCGCAGACGGTCTTCGTGTCGGCCACGCCGGCCGATTACGAACGGGAGCACCAGGGCCAGGTCGTCGAGCAGGTGGTCCGGCCCACGGGCCTGGTGGACCCCGAGGTGATCGTCCGGCCCGCGTCGACCCAGGTGGACGACCTGCTCGGGGAGATCAAGCTCCGGGTGGCGAAGGAGGAACGGGTCCTGGTCACGACGCTGACCAAACGGCTCGCCGAGCAGCTGACCGAGTATCTCGCCGAAAACCGGATCCGCGTTCGCTACCTGCACTCGGACATCGACACGGTCGAGCGGGTCGAGATCATCCGCGACCTGCGCCTCGGCGTCTTCGACGTGGTGGTCGGCATCAATCTGCTTCGCGAAGGGCTGGACATCCCGGAGGTGTCACTGGTGGCGATCCTCGACGCCGACAAGGAGGGCTTCCTGCGTTCCGAACGCAGCCTGATCCAGACCATCGGGCGGGCCGCCCGCCACCTGCACGGCACGGCCATCCTCTATGCCGATGCGATGACCGATTCCATGCGTCGGGCCATCGCCGAGACCGAGCGGCGCCGGGCCAAGCAGGTGCGCTGGAACGAGGAGCGGGGCATCACGCCCCAGGGCGTCCGCAAGCGGATCAAGGACATCATCGACGGCATCTACGACGGCGAAACCGCACGCCGGGAGCTGCAGGCCGCCCAGGAGGCGGCCCGCTACGAATCCATGAGCGAGAAGGCGCTCGCCAAGGAGATCAGGCGGCTCGAGAAGGCGATGCAGGAGCACGCGAAGAACCTGGAGTTCGAAGCCGCCGCGGCGGCCCGGGACGAACTGTTCCGCCTGCGCAAGCTGGCCTTCGGCGGCGAGACCCACGACCCGGCACCCTGAACGCCCGGCCCTGCGCCAGGGTCTTTCGAAACGCCTTGCCGCACAGGCGCGACCGGAAGCCGCGAAAGGCCGCCAACCGCCGCCCTTCGAGGACAAGACCGCGTGGCGGCGCGGCATCCTTGCCGCGAACCCGCGCCGCGTCGGCGTGGCTTCCCGGCCCGGACTGTCCTACTCCACCCGGATCCAGGTCTGCGTGCGGCCGAACAGGGGAGCGCCGACATAGCCGCGGACCTCAAGCTTGCGGCCTTCCTCGATCGGCATCAGGCGCACCCGGTAGACCTTCCCGTTCTTCGGATCCAGGATGTCCCCGCCGTCCCATTGGCCCGGGCTGTCGGTATTGCGGCGCACGTTGCGGATGATGGTCAGCCCGACCACGGGCTGGTCCTTGCGTTCGTCGGTGCATTTGTCGCAGACCGAGTCCGCCTTGTCGGCGGTATCCAGCAGCCTCTCGATGCGGCCGCTGAGGACCCCGTTCGCATCCACGATCCGCACGTGGGACTTTTCCTTCTTCCCATCGTCGTCGATGGTCTTCCACAGCCCCGCCGGTGTCGGGTCGGCACGCGCATATCCCCAGAATCCCGGCAGCGCGAGGGCCGCGAGCAGGCAGATCTTCCTCATCCCGTATTACCTCCCGGTGTCGTCTTCCTCATTTTCCGAACAGTCCCTTCACCGCTTCCGTTGCCTTGTCGAGACCCTTGCCGGCCGACTTGAGCAATTGATCGAAGCTGATGGATGCGGCCAGGCGCTGCTTCATGGCCTTGGTGATCTCCTGACCCAGTTCCCCCGGAGTGATGCCGCCCTTGGCGCGCCCGATATCGTGCAGGGTGATGTCCGGCAGGGAAACCGCGACCGTCTTGCCGTCCATGAAGGCGGCGCTGGCCTGGGCCTTGGCATCGCGCACGGCGAAGAGGTCGACGATGAGCTTCTTCCCTCCCTCGCTGGACTTGGAGGGTCCGCTGTGCTCGGCGACGTGCTTCTGGATCGCGTCGAAATTGGTGGCGGTCTCGCCCTTTTCGTAGATCACGTCCGGAGCGACGACGACGATGCGCCGGATGGTGACGACCTCGCCGACCAGGGTGTTCACATCGATCTCCAACTGGACTTCGCCGACCTTCAGGGCATGGGGCGTCTTGAAGCCGGCGGGATTGCCCACACTCAGGCCCCGGATCACGCCGATGCCGTTGCCGGGCTTGATCTCCACGGACGCGACACGGACCGGGACGCCGGCCATTTCGCTGCCGTATTTCTCGATGGCGTCCTTGACGAGGCTGTCCAGGTTGCCGCGCAGCCAGAAGAACGCTGCTACGGCGACGATTCCCAACACGATGGCGGCAATTCCCAGTTTCTTCATCACGGATCCCCGATACTGGATGGCCGAGGTCCGCGCCGGGCGGCCCCGAGGATGGCGATGATAATCGCAAGACCCGATGAGCGGGCGCCGAGCGGGGAAATCGGGTCTTCCGCCAGGAGGGATCCGGCCGCCCATACAACCCGATGCCGCGGACGGGATTCTGGGCGCCGCGCGGGGGAGCGTGGGGCACCGCAGCGACAACCCGGCCCAGGGCCATCCCGGCCCGGGCAGGGCGGGGCCGGCCCGGGCCGCAAGGAGGGCGGGCGTCCCGGGCGCCCGGAAGAGCGTAGGATTCGCACCTCGCTTTTCCCGGCTGCCTGCGGATCTTCGCCGGCGGGCTATCCGCTACCCCAGAAACGCAATTCCATGAAGCAGAACTACGACGAATCCTCCTTCCGGGTCCTGAAGGGCCTCGAACCCGTCCGCGAGCGGCCGGGCATGTATACCCGCACGGACTCACCGGCCCACATCGTCCAGGAGGTGATCGACAACGCCGCCGACGAGGCCCTGGCCGGTTTCGCAAGACAGATCCATGTCGTGCTGCACCGGGACGGCTCCGTATCGGTCGCCGACGACGGTCGCGGCGTTCCCGTCGGCCCCCATCCGGAGGAAGGGGTACCGGTCGTGGTGCTCGCGTTCACCCGCCTGCATGCCGGGGGCAAATTCGACAAGCGTTCGGGCAACGCCGCCTATGCCTTCTCCGGCGGCCTGCACGGGGTCGGCGTCGCCGTCACCAACGCCTTGTCCTCGCGGGTCGACGTGGAAGTCCGGCGGGAGGGGAAGATCCACGCCGTGAACTTCGCCGACGGCGGCGAGAGGGTGTCCGCCCTGACCGTGCTCGGGGACTGCGGTCGCCAGACCGGCACCCGGGTCCGGGTCTGGCCGGACGCGCGTTATTTCGACTCCGGGAAGGTCCCCCCGGCCGAACTGGAGCGGCTGCTGCGCTCCAAGGCCGTGCTGCTGCCCGGTGTGAAGGTGACCCTGGAGATCGAGCAGGCCGACGGCAAGGCCTTGTCCAAGACCTGGCGCTATCCGGAAGGCCTGGCCGGCTACCTGAACGAACTCGCCGGCGGGGTCGCCCCGGTGGCGCCGCTCTACGCTCACGAGAAGTACGCGGCGGGTGACGACGAGAGTTTCGCCGAGGGGGAGGGCGCCGCCTGGGCCCTGGGCTGGTTCCTGGAGCCGCTGCCCGGCGAGTCCTACGTCAATCTGATCCCCACGGTGGCCGGCGGCACCCACGAGTCGGGCCTGCGCTCCGGCGTCTTCGAAGCGGTGAAGTCCTTCGTGGAGCACCATGCGTTGCTGCCCCGGGGGGTCAAGCTGCAGCAGGAGGACGTCTGTTCACGCATGGCGTTCGTCCTGTCCGCGCGCATTCTCGATCCCCAGTTCCAGGGCCAGGTCAAGGAGAAGCTCAATTCCCGGGAGGCGGTGAAGCTGGTGTCGGGCATGGTCCGGGACCCCTTCGAGATCTGGCTGAACCAGCACGTGGAGGCCGGGAAGGCGATCGCGGAAGTGGCCATCCGCCAGGCCCTGGCCCGTCAGAAGAACGCCCAGAAGGTGGAAAAGCGCAAGCAGTCCGGCGTCGCCGTGCTGCCGGGCAAACTCTCCGATTGCGAATCCACGGACCTGGCCGACAACGAACTCTTCCTCGTCGAGGGCGACTCCGCCGGCGGCTCCGCGAAGATGGCACGCAACCGGGAGACCCAGGCCATCCTGCCCCTGCGCGGCAAGGTCCAGAACGCCTGGGAGATCGAGCCGGGTCGGCTGTTCGCCAACGCCGAGATCCACGACATCGCGGTGGCCCTGGGGGTCGACCCGCACGGGCCGGAAGGGGAACCCGACCTGTCGGGCCTGCGTTACGGCAAGGTGGTGATCATGTCCGACGCCGACGTGGACGGCGCGCACATCCAGACCCTGCTGCTGACCCTGTTCTTCCGGCACTTCCCGGCCCTGATCCGCCGCAGCCACGTCTTCATCGCGCAGCCGCCGCTGTACCGGGTGGACGTGCCGGCGCAGGGCAAGAAACGGCCGGCCCGGCGCCTCTATGCCCTGGACGACGGGGAACTGGCGGCGATTCGCGACCGCCTGGCCAAGGAGGGCTTCGCACCGGAAAAGGTCGAGGTGGGCCGTTTCAAGGGCCTCGGCGAGATGAATCCCGAGCAACTCCGGGAGACGGCCATGGACCCGGCCACGCGCCGCGTGTTGCCCGTGGCCGAGCGGCCCGAAGCCCATGCGGAGACGATGAAGCTCTTCAACCTGCTGATGGGCAAGGGCGAGGCCGCCAGCCGCCGGGCCTGGATGGAAGCCAAGGGGCACCTGGCGGAGGCCGATCTATGACGCCCGATACTCCCGACCTGTTCGAATCCGTCGCCGAAGTGCCCGCCGCGCTGCCGCCCGGGCCCCCGCAACCCCCGGAGCCGCCGTCCTTCGACGACGGTGCCGCCCTGCCGCTGGACGGCTACGCCGAGCGGGCCTATCTGGCCTATGCCATGAGCGTGGTCAAGTCGCGCGCGCTGCCGCAGGTCGAGGACGGGCTGAAGCCCGTCCAGCGGCGCATTCTCCACGCCATGAACGAGATGCGCCTGTCGGCGGCGGCCAAGCACGTGAAGAGCGCCCGCGTCGTCGGCGACGTGATCGGCAAGTACCACCCCCACGGCGACACCAGCGTCTATGACGCCATGGTGCGCGTGGCGCAGGATTTTTCGCTGCGCTATCCGCTGGTGGACGGCCAGGGGAACTTCGGCTCGCGGGACGGGGACGGCGCGGCGGCCATGCGCTACACGGAATGCCGCCTGACGCCCATCGCCGAACTGCTGCTCGCGGAGATCGACCGGGGCACGGTGGATTTCCTGCCGAACTACGACGGCACCATGACCGAGCCGGCCCTGATGCCGGCACGCCTGCCGTTCGCGCTGCTGAACGGCGCCTCGGGCATCGCCGTCGGCATGGCCACGGAGATTCCATCCCACAACCTGCGCGAGGTGGCGGAGGCCCTGAAGTTCCTGATCCGCAGGCCGGAGGCCGGCCTCGACGAAGTGCTGTCCCTGCTCCCGGGACCCGATTTCCCGGGGGGCGGACAACTGATATCGGCCCCCGGGGACATCCGCGAGGCCTACGCCACGGGTCGCGGGAGCCTGCGCATGCGGGCCCGCTGGCGGGTCGAGGATCTGGCCCGGGGCCAGTGGCGCGTGATTGTCCACGAACTTCCCCACGGGGTCTCCGCAGCCCAGGTGCTGTCGGAGATCGAGGCGGTCACCAATCCCCAGCCCAGGGCCGGCAAGAAGGACGTCTCGCAGGAGCAGAAGAACCTCAGGCAGGTCATGTTGGGGGTGCTGGACAGCGTGCGCGACGAGTCGAGCGACAAGGAAGCCGTGCGCATCGTGCTGGAGCCGCGCAGCTCGCGGGTGCCCCAGGAGGAGTTCATGGCCGTGCTGCTGGCGCACACGAGCCTGGAAGCCGGCGTGCCGGTCAACCTCACGATGATCGGGCGGGACGGCCGGCCGCGGCAGAAGCCGCTGCTCGCCGTGCTGCAGGAATGGATCGAGTTCCGCCATGTCACCGTCGAGCGGCGCAGCCGACACCGGCTCGGCGAAGTGCAACGGCGCTTGCATATCCTGGAGGGGCGCCTGGCCGTCTTCCTGCGCATCGAGGAAGTGATCCGGTGCATCCGCGAGTCGGACGAGCCAAAGGCCGATCTGATGGCGCGCTTCGGCCTCACGGACATCCAGGCCGAGGACATCCTGGAAATCCGGCTGCGCCAGCTGGCCCGGCTGGAGGGCATCCGGATCGAGAAGGAGAGCGCCGAACTGCGCGAGGAGGAAGCCGGACTCAGTCGCGTTCTCGGCGATCGGAAGGAGCTGACCCGGGTCGTGGTGCGCGAGATCACGGAGGACGCGAAGCGGTTCGGCGACGACCGGCGGACCCTGATGGAGGCCGTGGCCCCGACCGCCGCGGCCGAGGTGGCGATACCCGATGAACCGGTCACCGTGATCCTGTCGCAGAATGGCTGGGTGCGTACCCGCCAGGGCCACGGCATCGATCCCGCTTCGATCAACTACAAGGCGGGGGACTTTCCCCACCTCGTGGCCGAGTCCCGTACCGTCTGGCCGTTGGTCATCATCGACACCCTGGGCCGGGCCTACAGCCTGCGCGTCGCCGACCTGCCCGGCGGACGGGGCGACGGCGTGCCCGTGACCACGATGATCGAACTGCAGGACGGCGCGAAGCTCGCCCGGGCGATGACCGATGCGCCCGAGGCCCGGTACCTGTTCGCCAATTCCGGCGGCTATGGCTTCGTGGCGGCCTTGAGCGATCTGGTGTCCCGGAACCGCTCGGGGAAGGCCTTCATGACCATGGCCAAGGGCGAGAAGCCGGTGGCCCCCGCCAAGGTGGCCGGCGACACCGTGGGGGCGGTCACCCAGGGCGGCCGGCTGCTGGTATTTCCGCTCGCCGAGATGAAGGAGATGGCCAAGGGCCGGGGCCTGATGTTGCAGCACCTGGCACCCAAGGATGAACTGGCGGCGGTGGCCGTGGGCGATGGAAAGTTCTTCACGGTGGAAGGGGCGGGGCGGGGCGGCAAGGCGATGGAGTGGAAGGTCGGCGCCAGGGAGATGGAGAACTACCGCGCCGCCCGGGCCCGCAAGGGACATGCGATCCCCCAGAAATGGAAACCGACGGGGCTGAAATGACAGAGGCGTTTCAAGGACCGTTTACCGCAGAGGACACGGAGGACGCCGAGGAAGGCGGCCTCGATCCGAACGCGAAATCCGGTCGAGCCAATGCCTTCTCGAAGGCGCGATCCGGGCGTGAGGCGGAGCCCGGGTGTGCCGGGCTGGTCCGCTATGTGACTCCGGTCGAACAAAAGCGGCACTGTTGTGCAGCAATACATCGTCCCTCCTGTCCTTCTCCGCGACCTCTGCGTCCTCGGCGGTGAAATGCCTTTCCAAATGACCTGCCACGGGAGCCCGGCATGAGTGACAAGGTTGTGACGGTCGACATCGTCTCCGACGTGGTCTGCCCCTGGTGCTTCATCGGCAGGCGCCGGCTTGCCCGGGCCATGGGGCTGGTGCGCGCCGAAGCGCCGGGAACGGGGTTCGCGGTGCGCTGGCACCCCTTCTTCCTCGATCCGGACACTCCCGTCGAAGGTTCGCCCTACCGGCCGTACCTGGAACGCAAGTTCGGCGGTCCGGAGCGGCTGGAGCAGATCTTCGCGCGTCTGCGGGAGGCCGGCCGCAGCGTCGGCATCGAGTTCGCGCTGGAAAGGATCGCCCTGCGCGCCAACACCCTGCGCGCCCACCGGCTGATCCACCGCGTCCAATGGACCGAGGGTGCCCAGGCCGACGCCCTGGTGGAACGGCTGTTCGACGCGTATTTCCTGCGTGGGGAACACGTGGGCGACGCGGGCGTCCTGGCCGGCATCGCCGCCGATTGCGGCCTGGACCGCGACGAGGTCGCGGCCTACCTGGCCGGCGACGAGGATGCCGACACGGTTGCGGCGGCCGCCGCCAGGGCGCGGGAGATCGGCGTGTCCTCCGTGCCGACCTTCATCTTCGGGGGGGCGATTGCGGTAACGGGAGCCGAGGATCCCGCCGTGCTCGCCGCCGCCATCCGCCGTGCGCTGGCGGAGGGCGCGGGCGAATCGGGCGAGTAGGCGGGAAAGGGTCGAACCGGCGGCTCCGCGGCGGCCTACCAGGCCGTGTACCCGCCGTCCACCGCATGCACGCCGCCCGTCATGAAGCCGGCCCGGTCGGAGAGCAGGAACAGGATCATTTCGACCACCTCCGCATCGGTGCCCAGGCGCGCCGCCGGTCATGAAGCCGGCCCGGTCGGAGAGCAGGAACAGGATCATTTCGACCACCTCCG
>DAOLKI010000015.1:0-14270 GCA_035331665.1 Rhodocyclaceae bacterium | reverse complement strand
ATAAGAAGAAGGTCTCCTCCGCAGCACTCGACCGGCCTTCGGGCCGGTTTTTTTTCGCGGGAAAGAAAAGGGGCCCCGTCGCCGGGGCCCCGCAACCATCGACCGTTTCCGCTACATCGTCAGGCTCAGGCTCGCGCCCAGCAGGATGCTGCGCCCGGGCGCCGGCGCAAAATAGCGGCCGTTCGCGTCATTGACATAGACGGCGCCGACGTAATTCCGGTCGGTCAGGTTGTCCACGCGCAGGAACTCGTTGACCCGCCACCCCTTGCCCCGCTGTTCGAAGCCGGCCGACACGGCAGCGACGAAGTAACCGTCCGCCTGATCGCGGTTCGTGTCGGTGGCCAGCATGCGTCCGGCCCGACGACCTTCCAGGGAGGCGTTGAATCCGCTGGCGTCGTGCTGGTAGCGGACCTCGGCGTAGGCGCTGTGTTGGGGAATGCCGGGTATCCGGTTGCCGGCCGCGACGGCATTGGTGAGCGTATTGAAATTCTCCCGGAACCTCGCCTCCAGCCACGTGGCGGCCACGTAACCGGAGAAACCACGGCCGAAATTTCCTTGCAACGAGAGTTCCAGTCCGTTGCGCTGTGTCCGGCCCGCGTTCTTGTAGGTGGAACGCCCGCCCCCCAGATTCTGATCCACGACGATCTCGTCCCGCGTGTCGATGCGGAAGGCCGCGGCGTTGAGCAGGATGTCATGGGCCAGAATGGCCTTGGCTCCGACCTCCTGGTGCCGGCTGCGGCTGGGTTTCAGGTCGAAGTTCATGCCGCTGCCGACATTGCGGTAGGCCATTTCGATCAGGGTGGGCGTTTCGAAGCTTCGCCCGATATTCGCGTACACATTCAGTTCGGGCATGGCCTTCCAGACGAGGCCGAGCGCGGGCGTCGCCGCGTTGAAACGGGCGTTGCCGCTGTCGTCCGGATTGAACCGGGCCGCGGTGATCGATTGGGCGGCCGTGGCGCCGCTGCAGAGGTTGGCGGCGGTGCCCGGGGCGGTGACCAGGCTCTGGGTGCAAATGAACCTGTCCGCGGAATTCACCGTGACCCGGGTGTAGCGCAGGCCCGCGAGGGCGCTCCACCGCTCGGTCACCCGCCATTCGCCCTGGCCGTAGAGACCGGCCTGCACGGAGGTGTTGTCCTCCTTTCGCTTCAGGGCGCCGACGTCGCCATAGCCGTTCGTCAAGGCGTCCACGGCGGTGGTGATGCCGCTGCGATATCCGCGCCGGTCCTCGTTGGCGCGATCGTATTCCGCGCCGAACACGAAGGTGCCGGAATTCCAGGCGTGCGTCCAGCGGGCCCCAACCCCCCAGAAATCCCGGTCGAGGACCGAGACGGCACCCGAGGAACGGATGTTGTTCTGGAAATTAGCCGCTGTCGGGAGGTATTGCTCGTTCGTCCGGGAGCCGGAATAGGCCGTCAACCGGAACGTGTCCTGGGCAGCGAACCGGGTGTCGAAGGTGATGCCGCCCTGGAGGTTGTCGAGATTGCGGCGGGTCCTGAATTTCAGTGCTTCCGGCGAGGCCTGGCGACGGTCCTGGGCCATCTGGGCGGCCGTCAGGCCCAGGGGGTCGCGGTTGTCCGGTTGGGCCAGGTAATTCCCGACCAGGGTCAGCCGCGAATCCGTGCCGATCGCGATCCCGAGTTTCGCGTTGGCCTGCTCCTTGGTGGCGCTGCTCCATTGGCGGTATCCATCGGTCTCCATGCGACTCAGGCTGCCGATGCCGTTGACCTGGCCACCGCCTCCGGCACCGAACTTGAGGTTGACCCGCCGGGTGCCGTAGCTGCCTGCCGCAACGCCGCCGGTCCATGTGGGATCCTTCGGACCGTCTTCCGTGAACACCTGGATAACGCCGCCTGAATGGTTTCCGTACAAGGCCGAGAAGGGGCCGCGCAGGACCTCGATCCGCTCGGCGGTGGACAAGTCGATCAGGCCTGCGCCGGCCTGGCCGTCCGGCGTGCTGGCGGGGATGCCGTCGGCCACCAGGCGCACGCCGCGGATGCCGAACTGGGAACGGGCCCCGAAGCCGCGCAGGGTGAGTTGCTGTTCCTGCGAGTAGGTCTCCCGGTTTTGCACCACGAGTCCCGGCACGCGGTTCAGGGTTTCCGAGATGTTGGTCTGCAAGCGGTTGTTCCGGATCTGGTCGGCACCGACGGAATCGATGGCGACCGGCAGGTCGAAGCTCTGCGCCTCGCCGCGCGTGGCGGTGACGACCACGGGGGAGAGGGTCGCGGTGGCCTGGGCGGCGACCAAGGCAGGGAATGCGGCCAGCGCGCTGATGACAGCGGAATGGATGGTCTTATGTTTCATCGTGGGTTTCGGGGTGGGGAGATCAGTTTTGAAGTCGGTAGTCGACAGGAAGGCGCAACCGGAAATCGGCGTGGGCCAGGTGCGCAGGCAGTGGGGGGAACTCGGCGCCCTGCAGCAGTTCGACGGCGGCCGTGTCCAGGGTCTCGTGGCCGCTGGACCGGGTGACGACCACCTGGCCGAGACGCCCACCGGGTCCGAACCGGGCCTCCAGTTCGACGCGGCCCTGCCAACCGCGCATCTGGGCGACCCGGGGATACCGTTTGCGGGCGACCAGAAGGTCGGCGACCTGTTTGCCGTATTGGCTGGCCAGGACATCCAGGTCGATCGGTGCAGCCGCGCCCGAGGTCCGCTCGGGCGCCGGCGAGGTGCGTTCCTGCGCGGCCGAGGTGGCGACAGGCGGGGCCGCAACGGCATCCGGTGGCGCCGACGCCTGGGCGATCGACGGGGCGGCGGTTGTCGTCCCTTCGGGCATTGCGATGGCGCGTCGCGGCATCGGGGCCGTTGCCGCCGCCGCAACGCTGCGCGCCGGCAGCTGCGCCGCAGGACCGCGGCCGGGCGCGGGTTCCGGTGCGGCAAGCTTGACCGCCCGCAGGAATGCGTCGATGGTAAGCCGGGGGCGTTGCGGTTCGTCCGGAAAGACGCCCGGCCCCGCCAGATTGGCGAAAACCGCCACGTGCAGACCCACGGACAGCGCGACGGCGCCGGTCACGCGCCGCACGTCGATGTCTCCTGTGAACTGCATGGTCGGGACCACGGGTTCTCCTCGCAAGGCCCATTCGCGTTCATCTGGGCCCGAATTTTTCTGGTTTCAAGCAAAATATGTTCCGCTCGTCGACGGATTCTTTCAAGTGCCAGTTCCCAAGCTTTCTTCTTCCGCGCGGATCATTGCCGCAACGGCTGTCCTGGCGGCCCCTGCGGCATGGGGCGCCTGTCCCGAGCCTGTGTTGCAGGCCATCGCGGACGGCGTGTATGCGATACCAGGCCGGGGTGTCGTCCCGGCGCGCGACAATTGCGGCCGGAGCGCCAACGGATTCGTGGCGGTGGGTCCCGGTGGCGCGATCCTGATCGATCCGGGGCCCAGCCTCAGGGAAGGGCTCGCCCTCAAGCGCGTCCTCGCACACAAATTGCAGCGGCCGGTCGTGGCGCTGATCGACACCCATGCGCATCCGGAAAACGTGATGGCGGCCGCCGCATTTCCGAAGGTGCCGGTTATCGCTTCGGACCTGACGGCCGGGTTGATGGCGGAAAGATGTCCGCGCTGCCTGGCGAGACTGAAACGGGAGGTGGGAGAGGACGGTATGCGGGGAACGGAGATCGTTCTGCCGACGCGGACTGTCCCGCAAAGTGACACCCGTGTCATCGGCGGACGTTCCCTGCGGATTCTGCGTTTCGAGCATGCCCACGTGCGCGGCGACCTGGCGGTGTTGGACACGGCGACCGGAACGCTGTTTGCGGGCGGGCTTGCCGTTTCCGGTTTCGTGCCGGAGATGGGGGAGTCCAGCTTGGCCGGCTGGCGCAAGGCGATCGCAGAATTGACTGCACTGGCGCCGCGGCGAACCGTGCCGGGCCATGGAAAGGCGGCAGCCGGCGATCCCCTGGCCGAGACGCGGGCGTACCTCGACGATGTCACGGCCTTCGTCCGACGGGAACTGAAAGGCGGCGCGGACCTGGCGTCGGCGCTGGAACGGGCGGACATGCCGACCTATCGGCCATGGACGGGTTACGGCCAGCGCCACCTCCTGAACGTGCAACGCGCCTGGCAGGAGTTGGAACAGGATTTCTTCTTCGGCGCCCAAGACTGAGGCACACTCTCGACCTGGCGAATCCTTGCCGATCCCCCGATGGAAGAAACGCGGAAACCCGATCCGAATGACATGCCCCGCCATGCGGCGCGGGATTTGATTGTGGTCGTGACGCTCACGGTAATCGCCTTCCTCGTGGCCGCACGCTTCGAGCTCCACGAACTGTTTTCGCGTTCCGTGGCCGATCTGGAGCGTTGGCAGGTCGACGAACTTCCGGCCACGCTGACAATATTGATCGCGGGCCTCGCCTGGTTCGCCTGGAGGCGTTGGCGGGAAGGGGCGCGCTGGCTGGAGGCCCGCCGGCGGGCCGAGGCACAGGCGAGCGAGCTGCTGGAGAGCAACCGCCATTTGGCGCGGCGCCTGTTCTCGTTGCAGGAGGAAGAACGACGCGCGTTGGCGCGCGACCTGCACGACGAATTCGGACAGGCGGTACACCTGATCCGCGTCGAGGCAGCCTATCTGGGGAATCTGGGGAACACCGGGAACCGCGAAGCCGACGCGGCCCTGCGCAGGATCCGGGAAGCCGGCGAGGACCTGAACCGGCTCCTGCGGGGAATGCTGGACGACCTGCGTCCATCGCTGCTCGATACGATGGGCCTGGAATCGGCCTTGCAGGACCTGTGCGCCGGCTGGTCGGAGCGGTCTGGGATTCCATGCCGCGTCGACACGCATGCGCTGCCGCAAGACCTGGACAACCGCCTGCCGGCCGGGGCCGCCATCGCCTTGTACCGGGCGGTGCAGGAGGGATTACTGAACATCATGAAGCATTCGGGTGCTCACGAGGCGCGGGTGATGCTGCGCCTGCCCCAGGCGCCGGGCGGCATGCTCGAACTGGATATCGCCGACGATGGCTGCGGCCTGGCGAATATCGCCGCGGCGGGCCAGTTGGGCCTGCTGGGCATGGGCGAGCGGCTGGTCGCCGTGGGGGCGACCATGGCTCTCGAATCGGAAGCCGGCCAAGGCCTGACAATCCGGATTCACCTGCCCGTGGCGCCTGCGGAGGTCACGACGTGAGCATTCGCGTGATGCTCGTGGACGATCATCCCGTGGTCAGGACGGGCTACGCGCGCCTGTTGGAGCAGGCAGGCGACATTCGGGTGGTGGGCGAGGCCGACGACGCGGAAAGCGCCTACGCGCGAGTGCCCGGCCTGGCCCCCGACGTGGTGGTGACGGACCTTTCCCTCCCCGGCCAAGGAGGACTGGAATTGATACGGCGCCTGACGGCGCGCGATCCGTCGTTGCGCATCCTGGCCTTCACGATGCACGAGAACGCCGTGCTCGTGCGGCGGGCGTTGGAGAACGGCGCGCGGGGATTCCTAACCAAGAGCGCGCCACCCAATGCGCTGGTGGACGCGGTCCGGGAAGTATTCCGGTCCCGGCCGGAGCGCCGCAATGGCGTCAGGTCGTCGCTGCCGCCGGCGTCCGGCGAGCCGCACCCTTTCGAGGCGCTCACTGCCCGGGAGTTCGAAGTCTTCCAGCAACTCGCCCAGGGCAGGTCACCGGCGGAATGCGCGGCACTGCTCAACCTGAGCCTCAAGACGGTCGCCAACTACCAGACATCGCTGAAGGAGAAACTGGGGGTTGCGACCACGGCGGCCCTGGTGCATCTGGCGATCCGTCACGGAGTGATCGCGCCGGTGGCCCCGGCGCAGGGCTGACATCGGGAATCTTTCCCGGGACGGCGTCCACCCTGGGCTGCTAGGCTCGCCACCGGTATGAACAACCGATGTCGTCGTCCGATGCGATTCCGGTTCATTGTGTCACGCCCCTGCTCGTGCATGCGCGCCATCCTTGCGGCCGTTCTCGCATGTTCCGTTTCGCCGGCGACGGCCGAAAATCCCACCGAGGCCCTGGAGTTGCCGACGCTGGACGTGATCGGCACGACCCCGTTGCCGGGCTTGGGGACGCCGGTCCGCGACGTTCCCGCGAACGTGCAGGTATTCACGAGCCGCGATCTCGGACAGCAGCGCCAGACGAACCTCGGCGAATACCTGGAACAGAATCCGACCAGCGTCACGGTCAATTCCGGGCAGGGGAATCCCTACCAGTCGGACATCAATTTTCGTGGCTTCACGGCATCGCCGATCCTCGGAACGCCCCAGGGCATATCCGCTTTCCAGGATGGAGTACGCATCAACGAGCCTTTCGGCGACGTCGTGAACTGGGACCTGCTGCCGCAATCGGCGATCTCCAGCATCCAACTCATCCCCGGGTCCAATCCGGCGTTCGGCCTGAATACCCTCGGCGGTGCGCTGTCCATCTACACGAAGAGCGGCAGCCACTACCCCGGCGGATCGGTGGAGGCCTACGGGGGTTCTTTCGGTCGGAAGGGCGGGCAATTCGAATACGGCGGAAAGCGCGAGCACCTGGATTACTTCGTGACGGCCAATTACATGGACGACCGGGGATGGGCGGAACACAACCCGAGCAGGGTCCGGCAGGCGTTCGGCAAGGTAGGCTGGCAGGACGATCGCTCGGACCTGGATGTGAGCCTCACGCTGGCCGACAACCACCTGCAGGGAACGCAGACCCTGCCCCGATCCTGGCTCGGGAACATCCGCGAGGCCTACACCTATCCGGACGCGAACAGGAACGAAATGTCCTTTCTGACGCTGAAGGGCAGCCATTACCTGTCGGACACGCTGATCCTCGGTGGAAACGCGTACTACCGCAGATATCGGAACGAGAACGTCAGCAGCAACGTCAACGATGCCTGGGCGCTCCCGACGGATCCGCAGGCGCTCAACGATCGGTCGGTGATCGAACAGCAAGGTCACGGACTCGGCATGCAACTCACCGTCTTGGGAACCGTTGCCGGCCGGGAGAATCAGTTTTCCGTCGGCGCCAGCGGGGATTTCGGGAAGGCCGGATTCACGCAGGACAGCCAGGACGCGAACTTCACCGCCGACCGGGGCACGATCGCTGCTTCGGGGTTCACGCGCGGCACCGATGCCCTGACCCGCAACGCCCATTACGGCGTCTTCTTTTCCGATACCTTGAAGCTGGGCCCGGACTGGACGTTTACCGCGTCCGGACGATTCAACCGGAGCCGGGTGAAGATCGAGGACCGATCGGGAACGGCGCCGGCGCTCAATGGCGAGCACACTTTCACGCGTTTCAATCCTGCCGCCGGAGTGAACTTCAATCCAAACGACCGACTGACGCTTTACGTCGCCGCGAACCAGGGATCCCGGGCGCCGACGCCGATCGAACTCGCCTGCGCCGACCCCAATGCGCCCTGCAAGCTGCCGAACAACTTCCTGGCGGACCCGGCACTCAAGATGGTGATATCACGCACCATCGAAGGGGGCGCCCGGGGGAGCCTGGGTGCCGATGCGAGTTGGAGCGCCGCGGTCTATCGCACGGAACTGAAGGACGACATTCAGTTCATCGCGGCCGGCGCCGGGGCGATCAATGCCGGTTATTTCCAGAACGTGGGAAAGACGCGCCGCCAGGGCCTCGAGCTAGCCTTCACCGGGAAGTGGGATGCCCTCTCGCTGATCGTCCGTTACAGCTATACGGCGGCGACATTCGAGACACCGTTTTCCGTCAACTCACCCAACAATTCGAGCGCCGACGCGGGCGGGAATATCCATGTGCGCGCCGGCAACCGGATTCCCGGGATACCGCTGCACAACCTGAAATTACGCATCGCCTATGACTTCGGCGATCGGGCGAGCGTAGGCGTAAACCTGAACTACAGCGGCGGTATCTTCGCCCGCGGCGACGAGAACAACCAGGATGCGAACGGCAAGATTCCGGGATACACGGTGGTCAACGCTGATGGACGTTACGTCCTCGGCAAGGGCACGGAACTGTTCGGCCGGGTCGCCAACCTGTTCGACAGGCGTTATGCCAACTTCGGCGTACTCGGTGAGAACTTCTTCACCGGGCCCGGGCGGTCCTTCAACGCAACAGCTCCGGCCGCCGAGCAATTCCGCGGGCCGGGCGTCCCGCGGGGGGTTTGGGTCGGGCTCCGATACCAGTGGCTTTGACGGACAGCGGGCTCAGTTGCACCGCAATTTCCGGTAAATGGTGTTCCGGCTGATGCCCAGCCGCCGCGACGCCTCCGACACATTGCCCCCGGTTTCCGCGAGTGCCTGCTGGATGGCGGTCAGTTCGAGTTCCTCGAGGCGCCGGGCGGCCAGGCCTCCCGGGGCTTGAAACGCCGGCATCGGCGATGCCGCCGTCGCGGGGGGCGCCTCGGTGTCCACGTCATCGAGGAAATCGTCCGGCAGGTGTTCCGGCCGAACCACCTGATCGGCGCCGGTCATGACCGAAGCGGTACGCAGCAGGTTGGAGAGCTGGCGCAGGTTTCCGGGCCATGGATGGCACCGGAACAGCGCCAATACCTCGTCGGAAACCCGGAGCTGCGGCAGGCGGAGCTCCTCGCGGATGATGCTTGCCACCACCGCGGGCAGGTCGCTCCGCTCCCGCAGGGATGGCAGTTTCACGAGGAGGCCATTCAGGCGGTAATACAGATCCTCCCGGAACTGTCCCTCGGCAATGCGGTCCTTGAGCCTCCGATTCGTGGCGCAGATGATCGATGCATCGAGCGGATAGGCCTTCGTGCTGCCCAGCGGCACGACCACGCGTTCCTGCAGGACCCGCAGCAGCCGCGCCTGCAGGTTGAGCGGCATGTCGCCGATCTCGTCCAGGAACAGGGTGCCGCCGTTGGCCAGCATGATCTTGCCGATCGCGCCTTTCTTGCGGGCTCCGGTGAAGGCCCCGTCCTCGTAGCCGAACAACTCGGATTCGATCAGACCGTCGGGGATGGACGCACAATTGACGGCCACGAAGGGGCCGCTGCGGCGCGGCGAGTCGACGTGGATGGCCCGCGCAACCAGTTCCTTGCCGGTACCGGTGGCGCCCTGGATGAGGATCGCGATGTCCCGACCGACCACTCGCTGCAGCTTCGTGATGGCGGCCGCCACCTGCGCATCTCCGGTCTTCAGCGATTCCAGCGCGCCGCGCATTTCCTGGGAGGCACCGGCCGACCGGCGGACTTCGGCCCCCGCGGTCAGGGCGCGGATCTTCCCGGCCGACGCACCGGTGTCGATGGCGCCACCGCGAATGCCCGTTGCCGACGGCCCTTCCTCGATGGTCATGTGCAGCAACGGCTGACATGCCTTGCGGAGGCGGTTCCCCAGCGATACCTGGGCAAAGACGTGGGTACCGTTGAACGTGACGAGCGGCAGGAGTCCGTCCGGTTCGCGACGCGCCTGTTCGAACAGGGTGGAGACCGGTTGTCCGAACAACGACAGGAAGGTGTGGCAGCGCAGGCCGGGCATTCCCATGCCCAGCATGTAGAGGGCGCTTCTGTTTGCCGAGAGCATGCCGCCTTCTGACGCCACGGCCACCATGCCCTGGCACAGGGTGCCCACAGCCTCCGGGCTGCCATGCAGGCGCAGCACGATGGCGTCCGGAAATCCGGTCTCGAACAGATGGTTTTCGATCAACTGGCCCGACATGTGCACCAGTGCCATGGTGTGGCGCTGGTAGCTGCGCCAGTCACCGGAAACGTCGAGACACCCGACCGTCTTTCCCAGGTGGTCCGCAATGGGCACCGCGGAACAGGTGAGGATGTGGTTCGCGGTCAGGAAATGTTCCGGACCATGGATGATGACAGGCGCCTCTTCCGTGAGCGCCGTGCCGACGGCGTTCGTGCCCTTGCTGGCTTCGGACCAGACAACCCCCGGCCGCAGCGCGACCTTTTCGGCCCGGGCGAGGAAATCATCGTCGCCCAGCGAATGCAGGATCAGTCCCTGGGCATCGGTCAGGATGACCATGCTCTCCGTATTGACGATCTTCTCGCGCAAGGCTTCCATCACCGGCCGGGCGTGTTGAATCAAGCGCCGGTTGGCCTCTCTTTCAGTATCGAGGATGTCGTGGGGGAGGGGGTCGTAGTGCGGCCGTGCGTCTTCCCCCAGGCCGAATGATCGGCATCTTTCCCACGAAGTGGCCACACGGGAATCGACGGCCCCCGACGGGGCCGTCCCCTCGTCGCGCAACGCCCGGTGGGCTGCCTGGGCGGCGGCGAAGCTGTCGCGATTCGTAAGTGTCATCGGGTTCTCCTCCTGCGTGTCTCCCGGCTCGAAGTGGCCAACGGCGGTACGATGCCGCCTTGCGGAGTCCATAGCGGGACTCATAGTCTAGTGATTGTCGCGAATTGAAGCAATCCGAATTCCCGTTCCGTCCGATATCGTGACAAGGGCGCAATGGGATCCCGGTTTTTCGAAATCTCAATCTTGGGCACATCGATTGCTTTCACCGTCGTTCCGCGTGCGGCGGCTGTCCGGGTCAGGCGCTGGTCTCCTTGACCGTCCAAGGCCTGGGCAAGCGGCGTCGGGGGAACCAAATCGCTGATCACCGGTCCCCTGGACAACGCCGCGACCGCTGTCCCGCGGCCCAAAAAAATGATGTGATCGGCAAACGAAGGAGGAGCATTACTGTGAGGTACCTGTGGTTGTGCGTTCTGACCCTGCTGGCGGGGTCGGCCATTGCGAGGGATCTGGCCGAGGTCCGGTCCTCCGGAATCCTGAAGGTTGCCGTGTATCGGGAGTTCGCGCCGTTCAACGACGAGGGTCGGGGTATCGAGGTCGACCTCGCGAAACGTCTGGCGGACAAACTGGGGGTCAAGGTTTCGCTGTTGCCCTTCGAGGCCGGCGAGAACATGGAAGACGACTTGCGGAACATGGTCTGGAAGGGCCATTACCTGGGTTATGGGCCGGCCGACGTGATGCTGCACGTTCCGGTGGACAAGGTCTTCATGGAGCGCAACAAGCAGGTGGCGGTCTTCGCCCCGTATTTCCGGGAGACGCTGCAGATCGCCTGGGACCATGCCAAGATCGATTCCTGTGAAACCCTGTCGCCTCTCGCCGGCCACTTGATCGGGGCCGAGGGGGATTCCATCGGTTCGATCGCGCTGCTTGCGGCGGAGAACGGCAGGCTGCGGAACAACGTCAAACATTTCCGATCCATCGAGGAAGCGGTCAAGGCGATGCGCGATGGCGGCGTCAGCGCCGTGGTCGGCATGCGCAGCCAGCTCGAGGGAGCCATGGCCGGAGAATGGAAGAACTATCGCATCGGAAATCCGCCGTTGCCCGGACTGCCCCAGGCCGGATGGGTGGTCGGCATGGCCGTGAAGTCGGACTTCAAGGATCTCGCCCGCGCCCTGCAGCAGGCGCTCAATGAACTGGATGCGGATGGAAGCCTCGATCGGATCTTCGAGGCTCATCACGTCAAGCGCCTGAGGCCGCTGTGATGGCGCGGTTCGCGCGCTCGGCGGCTCTGCTCGCGTTCGTTCTGGGTGTGGCGGGGAATGCGGGGGCCGAGCCTTTCGCCTACGTGCCGAACGAGGGTTCGGGAACGGTTTCGGTCATCGATACGGCCACGGACGACGTGGTCGCCGCGATCCAGATCGGAGGAAAGCCGCGCGGCATCGCCGCGTCGCCGGACGGCAAGACCTTGTTCGTCAGCGAGCAAAAGGGCAACCGGCTCGCGATCGTCGATATTGCATCGCGCAAACTGGTCGGGCAGGTGGACCTGGGCGAGTCGCCGGAGGGGGTGGGAATGGCCCCGGATGGCCGGTGGGTGGTGGCCGCGGTCGAAGTGACCAATTCGGTCCAGTTCGTGGACGTGGCCAAGGGAAGAACCGAGTTCTCGGTGCGAACCGCCGGCAAGAACCCGGAACACGCGGTCTTCAGTCCCGACGGCCGTTGGCTGTTCGTCAGTGCGGAAGACGCGGACACGGTGGATGTGGTGGACGTGGGGGCCCGCACGCAGGTCGGGTCGGTCAAGGTGGGGGAACGGCCAAGGGGAATCGCTTTCACGCCCGATGGGCGCAAGGCCTATGTGGCCTGCGAACTGGCCGACAAGGTCTATGCGATCGACGTCGCGAGCCGCACCGTCAAGGCGGTGATCAAGGCCGGCAAGCGCGCCAACGGGGTCGCCATGGCGCCGAGCGGCAACCGCGTTTTCGTGTCCAACGGAGGGGATGCCAACGTCATGGCAATCGACACGGCGAGGGACGAAGTTCTAGGCACCGTGCCCGTCGGACAGCGGCCGTGGAACATGGCCATCACCCCCGATGGGTCCAAGCTCTACGTGGCCGCCGGTCGTTCCCACGGCGTCACGGTGGTCGATGTCGCGCGCCTCGTGCGCTTGAAGGATGTCAAGGTCGGGGAGCTTCCCTGGGGTGTCACGATTCGGTGACGCGCCAAGCTCGCGCATTTGTGTCAATATGGCGCATCCGGGCACGAGATGGTGGCGGATTTCACGCGACTGACGGCACGAACGGTGTTGGCGCGTGAATTGCTTTAAATCTCTAAGTTATCGCTTGCCGCACGTTCGAGGCAGGCGGCAACGAGGGGTATTTGCAATCGGTGCACATCCAAAATGCACCACAAACAATAACGGAGGCTGGGGCTATGCAAAAGTCGTTGCATATTGACGCCAACAAATGCACCGGATGTCTGCAGTGCGAAATGGCGTGCTCGTACGAGAACTACGGGGTTTTCAACATCTCGAAATCCCGGATCAAGGTATTCAGCTTCGAGCACGAAGGCAGGAAGGTGCCCTACACCTGCACCCAGTGCGCCGATGCCTGGTGTCTGCATGCGTGTCCCGTGGAGGCGATCAAGGTCGACGCCGCCACCGGTGCCAAGGTGGTGTTCGCCGACACTTGCGTGGGTTGCAAGGTCTGCACGATCGCTTGCCCCTTCGGCACCGTGAATTACGTCCACGACACGGGCAAGGTCCAGAAGTGCGACCTCTGCGGCGGCGACCCGGCCTGCGCAACGGCGTGCCCGACCGGGGCGATCACCTACGTGGATGCGGACTGGACCGGCCTCGACAAGATGCGCCAATGGGCCGCCAAGACCGACACCCAAGCCGGCGCCGGCGCCTGATAGGAGGATAGAAAATGGGATGGGCAAGAAAAATCCTGCGCGTTGATCTCACCAACGGCACCTGCAAGTCCGAGGCCCTCAACATGGAGTGGGCCCAGCAATACCTCGGCCAGCGAGGGCTGGCCACCAAGTACTTCGTCGAGGAGGTGGCCGCGACGGTCGATCCGCTATCCGCGGCGAACAAGATGATCATGGCCACGGGCCCGCTGACCGGCACGGCAGCCTCTACCGGGGGGCGCTACTCGGTCATCACCAAGGGACCGCTCACCGGCGCGATCGCCTGTTCGAACTCCGGCGGCCATTTCGGGGCCGAAATGAAGATGGCCGGCTGGGATATGGTGATCTTCGAAGGCAAGTCGCCGAAACCGGTGTACCTCTGGATCGAGAACGACAAGGCGGAACTCCGCGACGCCTCGGGCCTGTGGGGCAAGACCTGCTGGGACACCGAGGAACTCATCAAGAAGACGCACCACGATCCGCAGATCCGCGTGGCATCCATCGGCCGGGCGGGCGAGAACCAGGTCCTGTACGCCTGCGTGGTGAATGACCTTCACCGGGCGGCGGGCCGTTCCGGCGTCGGCGCCGTGATGGGTTCGAAGAACCTGAAGGCCGTGGCGATCCGCGGTACCGTCGGTGTTTCCGGCATCCGCGACTTCAAGGCGTTCATGCAAGCCGCCGCCGCCGCCAAGAAGGTGCTGGCCGACAATGCCGTGACCGGCCAGGGCCTGCCGAAGTTCGGCACCCAGGTCCTGATGAACGTGATCAACGAGATCGGCGCACTGCCGACCCACAACGCCCGCGATGTGCAATTCGAGGGCGCGCGGAAGATCTCCGGCGAAGCCATGCATGAGAAGCGTCTCTCCGACGGCAAGGCCAACCTGGTCACCAATGCCGCCTGCTTCGGATGCACGATTGCCTGCGGTCGGATCTCCCAGGTGGACAAGAACCACTGGAGCGTGCAGAACAGCCCGAAGTACTGGGGTGCCACCGGCGGACTGGAGTACGAGGCTGCCTGGTCCCTCGGCGCCGCAAACGGCGTGGACGACCTGGATGCCCTGACGGTCGCCAACATGATCTGCAACGAGGACGGCATGGACCCGATCTCCTTCGGCGCCACCGTCGGTGCCGTCATGGAGCTCTACTCCATGGGCGTGCTCAGCAAGGAGCAGATCGGCATGGATTCGCCCTTCGGTTCCGCCCAGGCGCTGATCGAGTTCGCCCACATGACGGCCGAGGGCCGCGGCTTCGGCAAGGA